>NZ_JBSFTP010000013.1:0-119462 GCF_053591315.1 Streptomyces sp. NPDC003042 | reverse complement strand
CGAGGTACGACAAACGCGACTACGTCTTCAACGGCACCCTGGCCACAGCAGCCATCGTGATCTGGCTCCGCGACCTCATCAAAGAGCCATCAGACACTGCCTAGTGCTGTGACCGGAAAGGTTCACCGGGTCGCGGCCCCCGGCACGGCACCTCGCGGCGTTGTCGGACGCGCAAGTACGTCCAGTACGAGTCGCGGCCCTCCGCCTTGCGATGCACCCCACCGGACGCCGCGACCCGGCAAACCTTTCCGGCCACAGCACTAGTCGGCGGCCCGGCGGCGGGCCCATCGGCTCAGAGCTCCCCGCCCGGTAGCGGTCGTCGGACCACTCGATCGGGCGGCCGGTCCGGGTCGCGGAGACGTGTCCTGGCGCAGCAGCGGGCTGCCGGGCCGGATCCCCAGCAGCCGGGCGTCCTCGCCGCCCGCCGCCATCGCGTCGATGAGGTGCTCGACATACTCGGCGACGATCCCGGAACGCTCCGCCAGGCTGTCCATGACGGAGCGGCCGTCCACCGCCGGCGCCTCGACGGCTGCCGCGCCCCAGTCCGCGTACGCCGTCCGCTCGACCATCGTGGGCTCGCCGTCCAGCATCCGCAGCCGCAGGGCGGCCGGGATCTCCGTACCCGGCGCCAGGGCCAGCCGGTCCGCCTCTTCGGCGGTGGCGGGCCGGCGGGTCCGGGACAGGAAGCGGCCACCGGCCTGGTGCCCGACGCCTTCGGCCCACTTGGCGAAGCTGTTCAGCTCGCCGAAGCTGTGCCGGCGCTCCTGGCGCAGAACGATCCTGCGCGCACCCTGCCGGGAACCGATCAGCCCCTCGGCGGCGAGGGTCGCGACCGCTTGGCGGACCGTTCCGCGCGAGGCGGACCAGCGTGCGGCACCGTAGGGCCGGCCGAGCGGCCCGTACTCGTCGTGGCGAGGACCCCGTGAGCGAACTCGCCGCCGTGCTCTTCGACATGGAGGGCACCCTCGTCGACACCGAGGTGCTCCGGCGGAAGACCACCGAGGAGGTCGCCTCCCGGCTCGGCCACCGGCTCGGCGCGTCGGACGCCCCCGAGGTCGTCGGCCGCGAGGTACGGGACACGGCCGGACACCTCGTACGGGTCGCGGGAGACGCGGATCCCGGCGCGGTCGCGGCCGAACTCACCGAGGGCTTCCTCCGCCGGGTGGCGGCCGGCGCCCCCGTCCGCCCCGGCGCCCAGCGGCTGCTGACCGCCCTGGAGGCGCGGGGCGTGCCCTTCGCCCTGGTCAGCGCCCCACCGCGGGTGGTCGTCGACCAGGTGGTCGGGGACCCGCTGGCCCATGTCCCCTTCGCCTTCACCCTCTCGGCGGACGACACCACGCGCACCAAACCCCACTCCGACCCGTACCGGGCCGCCGCCCGGCGGCTCGGGCTCCCGCCGGGGCGGTGCGTCGCCGTGGAGGACTCCCCGGACGGAGCCGCCTCGGCCGGGGCCGCGGGCTGCCCGGTCCTGGTGGTGCCCCCGCTGCTCGGCGTACCGGCCTCGGCGGCCCGGACCTTCGCGGCCTCCCTGGAGGAAGTCACCCCGGCGGTGCTGCGCGCGTTTCTCGCGGACGCTCAGGCGCACAGGTCGAGGATCGACAGGATGCCATCGGCGTAGGCGGCGGTCACCGAGCCGGGGCGGGCGGCCCGTTCACGGCGCAGCAGGGGCACGCCCGTACGGATGAAGGCGGCGCACTGGCCGTACAGCCCCGCCTCGTGCGAGCTTCCGTCGTCCTCGGCGCTCAGCAGGGACAGCAGCGTCCACAGCAGCGCCTCGCGCGTCGCCAGCCGGGGCGGCCCGGCCGACCACACGGCCATCAGCACGGCGCAGGCGGCGGGCGCCGGAGGACACAGCCGGCTCCCGGTGAACACGTGGCCCTGCAGCGCGTGGAAGGCCGCCGGATGTCCCTCGGCGGCGTCCCACAGGATGTCCACGAGATGCCCGGCCGGGCGGCCGCAGCCGCACACGACGGAATCCCAGTCGTGCCGGGCGATCTCGGCGGGCACGGTGTCGGGCACCAGTGGGCTGGTGCGCGACGGCTTGTCCTTCCCTCTCATGAGCACAGTATGGGAGCCGTGCGGAGCTGGTGATGGCCGCAAACTGCCGTCGAGATGTCCGGAACCGGATCACCCGCTCCGCCGTCTGAGACCCCGTGTGGATGAAACGAAGAATCGTAGCCCTGCTGTTCGCCCTGCTCGTCACCCAGTTGGGGTCCCTGATCAGCCCCGCCTACGCGTGCGGCTGCGGGGCGATGGTCCCGGACGGGAAGTCCCGGATCGCGGTCCACCGGGAGACCTCCGTGGTGCACTGGGACGGCCGGACGGAAGAGATCCTGATGAGGTTCTCCGTCAGCGGAGACGCCCGGCGGGCGGCGTGGATCATGCCCGTGCCGGGACGGGCGACGGTGGAGCTGGGCGACTCCTACGTCTTCACCCAACTGTCCCGGCTGATCGAGCCCGAGGAGCGCGAGCGCAGCTACTTCTGGCCGCGCGACGGGGACTGGCCCTTCTCCTCCCGGGACGGGGCCGGCGCGGGCGCGGGCGCTGCCCCCTCCGCCCCCCGCGCGCCCTCCGTCGGGGTGGTCGGCCGTGAGCGGCTCGGCGACTTCGACGTGGCCCGGCTGACCGCCACCGACCCCGACGCCCTGGGCGACTGGCTGAAGAGCAACGGCTTCGAGCTGCCCGACCGGCTCAACGCCGAACTGCGGCCCTACGTCGACCAGAAGTGGGAGTACGTCGCCGTCCGCCTCGCCCCGGACCAGGAGGGCACGACCCTGTCCGGCGACCTGGACCCGCTCCGGATCCGCTTCGACAGCGACCGGCCGGTCTACCCGATGCGGCTGTCCCGGCTGGCCCGCAGCCCGCAGTCGCTGGGCCTGTACATCCTCGCCGACCACCGCATGGAGCCCCGCTCCCCGATCGGCGGGGACGCACCCGAAGTGACCTTCGCCGGGACGGTCACCCCGTGGGGCCCGCTCGCCCGCCTCACCGGTGACGGCCCCGTGTTCCTCACCGCGATCGACCAGGAGTTCCCGGAGCCGGGCCGCATCGACGGGGACCACGAACTGCGCGCCACCGCCGAGGACACCCCGTACCAGCGGACCGTCTACCGCGACGAACTCCTCACCGTCGGCGACGGAATCCCGGTCTGGCTGCTGACGGTAGCGGGCGTCCTGACCGTGGGAGCGGTGCCCGCCGTGCTCATCCTCCGCCGTCGCCGCTCCCGCGCCGGGGCGGCAGGATCACCGTGACTCCGCGCCCCGGGGCCGTTCCCATCGCGGCGAGGGCTTCCGGGGCCGCCTCCAGCGGGATGGCGGAGGTGACCAGCGGATCGGGCCGCAGCGCCCCGGAGCGGACCGGCTCCAGCATCGGCGGATAGGCGTGGGCGGCCATCCCGTGGCTGCCCGGGATCTCCCGCTCCCGCCGATCACCCGGTCCATCGGCAGCGGCCGGACCGGCCGCCGCCGGGAGCAGCCCCCTGGACGTGCCGCCCGCGCCTGCGCGGCCCGGCCACCGACGTGGCCGCGGTCGCCGACGAGAGGTGCGCCCCGCCGCCCCGTCAGCTCCCGTACGGCCTCGGCCGTGCCCCGGGGCCGACGGCGGCGGGGTCCACGCTGTGCGCCGCCCCGAACCGCCGCGCCGGCTCCGGCGCCCCCGCGCGGTGTCGACGGCGACGCCCCGGGCCCCCGCCGCGACCGCGATCACCACGGCGGACAGTCCCACCCCGCCGCAGCCGTGGACGGCGACCCACTCGCCCGGCGCCAGCCGCCCCCGCGCGACCACTGCCCGGAACACCGTCGCGAAGCGGCAAGCACTCCCGCCCGGCGGCCGTCGCGTACGACAACTCCTCGGGCACGGCGACCAGATTCACCTCGGCGTGCTCCAGCGCCACGTACTCGGCGAAGGAACCCCAGGGGGTGAAGCCGGGGCTGCCGCACGCGCAGATGAACGGCCCGGCCCCGGTCCCTGGCCCGCCGGCCGGTGACCCCGGCGCCCACCGCCTCGACCACCGCCAGTTAGTGCCCGGCACGTGCGGCAGGGTGATGTCCGGATCGTGTCCCGTCCAGCCGTGCCGGTCGCCACTCGAGCGCTCCGCACGCTACCGGCGGCGCACGCTACGCACGGCCCAGGGCCAGGGCCGCGAGCGCTTCCGGCGCCCCTGCCTGGCCCCGGACGCCGGGAAAGGCGTTGACGTCCACGATGAGCGGGGCGCCGTCGCCGGTCTCGACGAGGTCCACGCCGTAGACGTCCAGCGCGAAGACCTCGCCCACCCGCAGGGCCAGCTCCGCCCAGTCGGGCGGCAGGGGCGGCCGTGGCGCTGCGGGTTCCCGTTCGTGCGCGGCGAGTTCGGAGCGTCGTACGGCCGAGAAGACCTGGTTGCCGATCACCCACAGTTTGTGGTCCCAGCCGCTGTTGGGTGCGAACTCCTGCACCACCACCGGCTCCTGTCCCCATCGGACGGTCAGCTCCCGCAGCCGGTCCGGGCCGTCGATCCGGGCGACCAGGTCGTCCTTGCGGCTGCGCCGGCTCTTGACCACCAGCGGCCAGGGCGGCAGCCCCCCGCCGGACACCAGGGACAGCGCGGCGAAGGTCCGGGTGGGCGCGAAGGGCAGCGCGGCCCGCCGGGCCAGCTCGGCCATCACGGTCCGGTCCTGGCACCGCTCGGTGGCCGCCGCCGAGTTGAGTACGGGCGCCCCCCGGCGCTCCAGCTCCCGCGCCAGCGCGAGCGCCGACGGGGTCCGCGCCTTGAGCAGGTATACGTCGGCCCGTGCGCCGGCGGCCGACTGGGCCCCGGCCCCCGGATCCAGCACCTCCACCGCGTGCTCGGGAGCGAGCAGCGCGGCGGTGGCCGCCAGCAGCGGGTGTCCGGGGTCGGGGGTGATCAGGCCGATCCTCATATGCCGTCGACCGCCCCCGCGCCCGCCTGCACCGGGATCCACACCGGGAGGGTGTAGGGCCGTACGGGCGGGCAGGGCGCCGGTGGGGGAGCAGCGCCGCCCACGTGGGCCAGCCCGAGGACGGCCCGCGCCACCCGGGCCGCGGCATCCGGCACCTGACGGAAACTCGGGAAGTCGTTCACGTCGACCACCACCGGCCCGTCGGGACCCAGCAGCACGTCCACCCCGTACAGGTCCAGCCCGTAGACCTCTCCCACCCGCGCGGCGATCGCCGCCACTTCGGCCGACAGCGGCACCCGGCGCTCGCGGACCCCGGCGTCGGGGTGCAGGGGGGAGCAGCGCTCGGTGGCGAAGAGCTCCCCGTCGACGCTGTACACCTTGATGTCGGTGCCCGGGTTCGGCACGTACGGCTGGGCGATGAGCATGCCCTCGCCCGCGAGCCGGGGGAGCAGCGCGGCGAGCCGGTCCGGCGAGGGCACGAGGCGCACCGACCGCCCGGAGCTGCCGTCGGCGGGCTTGACGACGAGGGGGTACTCGGACGAGGGGATCTCCGCCAGGAGTTCGGGTCGGGCGACCGCGTACGTCGTGGGCAGCGGCAGCCCCTGGGCGCGTCCGATCGCGGCGGCCAGTGCCTTGTCCCGGACGCCCCGGATCGACCGGGCGTCGTTGACCGTGGTCGTCCCGGTGGCGGCCGCGGCTTCGAGGAGTGTCAGTCCAGGGCCTCCGGAGACCGTCTTCAGCACCCAGGCGTCGTGCGCACCGGCGCGTACGAGGTCGGTCATGCGCAGCAGCGAGCCGCCCGGCCGGACCACGTCCACCTGGTGCCCCCACGCGGTCAGTTGTCCGATCACCTCGTTCGGCATGCCGTCGTGACGGTAGTGCTCCTCCACCAGGAAGCAGAGCTTCATGGACCTTCCCCATATTCCCCGGGCGCCCTCCGCCGATCCCGCCCGGCGAGTTGTGACGTCACAGGATGCCATGGCACGGCCCTGAAACCGCTCCAGAACTATCTTTAGTGGGCGTTACTGAGCGTGATATTCAGCGGAATCTTCCCCAAACGGTCAAGGGCCCCGCCTGGAACCCGGATGTGCGGGCGCGCAGGCTGCTGTTACGGTGATCACGTGCCGAAGCTGAATCAGATCATCGCAGTGGAAAAGGGCGTCAAGTCCAAGTCGCTCCAGGAGCTGACCCAGGCTCACCACGACGTGCAGAAGCCCGCGCTGCTGGCCGGGATCTCGCGGACCTACCAGCCCAAGGACGAGGAGGGCGAGCAGCTGCCGCCCGAGTCCACGCGCGTGCAGGTCAAGGCGGAGGACGTGCTGCGGGCGACGGCGGGGACGCTGACGCGCCTGTTCGACGTGACGGCGACCAAGGACTGGGCGAACCGCACGGCAGCCGCCGACGTCGTCGTGGACGGTACCGTCCTGCTGGCCCAGGTGCCCGTGCCCTACCTGCTCTTCCTGGAGAAGCAGCTCACGGACATGCACACCTTCGTGCGCAAGCTCCCGGTGCTGGACGCCTCCGAGTCGTGGAGCCTGGATCCGTCCACGGACTCCTGGCGCACGGACGCGGTGCGCACGATCCGCACCAAGAAGGTGCCGCGCAACCACGTCAAGGCCGAGGCCACCGACAAGCACCCGGCGCAGGTCGAGGTCTACTACGAGGACGTCCCGGTCGGGTACTGGACGACCGTGAAGTTCTCCGGCGCGTTGCCGGCCCGGCGGGTGAACGAGCTGCTCGAGCGCGTGGAGAAGCTCCAGCAGGCCGTCAAGTTCGCCCGCGAGGAGGCCAACAGCGCCGACGTGACCGACCAGCGGGTCGGGGACGCGGTGTTCGGCTACCTGTTCAGGTAGCCCCGAGATCGCCCCCCGTGCGAGCGGGGGGTGCGCGAGAGCGCAAGCTGAAACTGATGTTGAAGCTGACAAGGGGTGTCAGTTGGGGGTTCGAATCCCTCCCCCGGCACTACGCGCCGGGGTGGCCCAAGTCCGGTAGAGGCGGCCCCGTAAAACTCAGATTCTCGCTCCAGTCTCAGTATTCGCCGCCGAACACCGGATCGACCGAGCGCGGACGATCATCGATGGATGGGGGTTCAAGTCCCCTCTGCGCCTCTCTTCGTGGCGCGGTAGTTCAAAGGCAGAACACGTCGATCTCAGAATGATCCGCGACTCTTAAAAGCCGCCGGTGTGCGCAAATGGGTGGCAAACTGGAGCCCGGGAGCTGGATATGCTCCCGGGCTCCGTCACGTCCCGGTTCCGGAGTCCCGCAGTCCCCGAGTCGCGCAGTCCCCGAGTCGCGCAGTCCCCGAATCCCCGGCCTCCGGAACCCGCCTACACCGGGACGGCCACGAAGGTCCGGCCCGCCTCGTTCTCGACCAGGACCTCCTTGACGTCCGCCGGGTCCACGGCAGCCGAGCCGTCCAGCGCGGCCCCCTTGCCCTCCCCGTGCTCCGCCGTGCCCACGACCCAGCCGCCCGCAGTGGTCCGCGTACCGTCCCGCGCCACCACCACCAGACGGCACCGCTCACCCGCGGGCACCCCGGTCACCGCCGCGCGCACCCGCACCCACTTCGCGGCCGGCGTCAGCTGTACGGTCATCCGCGCGCCCGTGGCCCGATCCGTCGCGGAGGCCACGCGGGTCCCCGCCACCGGCGGCGACGGCGGCGCGGCCGACACGGTCGGGGACGGCGGCGGGGGCAGCGCGCCGATGTCGTCCCCGCCGCCCAGGCGGGCGCCCGCCCAGAACACGACGGCCAGCGAGGCGGCAGCCCCCAGGCCCACCAGGGCGACCCGCCGCCGGGCGGCGGCCGCCCGCTCCCCGCGCGCCTGCCGCAGGGTCCGCTGGAGCAGCAGATCGCCGCCCTGGGGAGGTCCGTCGAGGAACGCCTCCCGCGGCACCTCGCCCAGCGCGCTCTCCATCTCGCGCAACGCGGCCACCTCCTCCCGGCACCGCACGCAGTCGCCGAGATGTTCCTCGACGCGCCGCACGTCCACCTCGTCGAGGACACCGAGCACGTACGGACCGAGCAGTTCCTCCTCGTGCCGCTGCCGGTTCATGCCACCACCTCCCGCAGTCCGCCGGGCTGCTGGGGCGGCCGGCCTGATCGTTTTTCCTTGTCGTCGTTGCGGCCGCTGTCCGCGCCACCGTCCGTGAAGAGCTCACGGAGGGCCTTCAGGGCGTAGTGCGAGCGAGATTTGACCGTGCCCGCCGGGATGCCCAGGCGGTCGGCGGCCTCGGCGACACTGCGCTCGCGGTAGTACAACTCCGTCAGCACGTCCCGGTGTTCCGGCGAGAGCCGGTCGAGTGCGCCCAGCACGGCCATGGCGTCCACCACCGAGTCCGCGTGGTCCACCTCCACCGGGGGAGCCGACACCGAGCCCGAGACCTCCGGCGGTCGGGCAGCCTTGGCCCGGTACCGGTCGGTGACGATGTTGCGGGTCACCGTGAGCAGCCAGCCGCGCACCGAACCCTTTCCGTTGACCAGGACCTCGGAATGCCGCCATGCCCGGATCAGCGTCTCCTGGACGACGTCCTCGGCGGCGGCCCGGTCCCCGGTCAGCCGGGTGGCGTACGCGAGCAGGGCATGGCCGTGCTCCTCGTAGACCGCCCTGATCAGTGCCTCGTCGGTCGAGCCCCGCCGAGTGCGGGGCCACAGTGGTCCGGCCATCTCACCCTCTCCGTCCTCCTCGCGGCACGTGGATCGGCGCAGCGTGGTGCAGTCGAGACACGACTCGCGCGCGGGGCGGGTTCATGTGCACCGCGGCATGTGAGCCACGTCACACTCACGTCCGGCAGGTGCGGCCCTCGTTGAGGCAGGCGACCAGTTCCCCCATCTGTCCGTCGGTCATCACGTTGACGAACATGACGTGGTCCGTCTTCGGGCTGTGCCGCTGCTCGGGGAAGGAGTCGAGCGCGAACGGCGCCCCCCGCGGCACGGCGTAGGCGAGCGAGACGCGCAGCTCCGGCACCGGGAAGGTGCCCTGCGGGCAGACGCCCGCCGCAGAGGGGAACAGCAGGTGCGAGCGGTGGTCGTCGGCGACCGTGTCCAGACCGTTCCAGCAGCTCGGGAAGACGAGCGTACGGGTGAGCAGGTCCCCCGCCGGGCAGCGCGGATAGCTGGTGGTGGAGCGGTCGGGGAAGCCCGAACAGCCCCAGCGGGCCCGGACGTCGGCGTCCGAGTCCGCCGTGTACGCGACGGCGTCACCGGTCATCGCCCGCAGGAAGCGGGGCATCGGCACGACCTTGCTCACCGGGCTGCCCCGGAACTCCACGCCCACCGCCGCCTCCGGCAGGATCTCGCCCGTGTTGCCGTGCCCCGCCGCACCCTCGTGGGGGCGCGTCCCCGGCCGGTCGAGACGGCGCAGCACGGGCCAGTAGTAGGCGGAACGGTCGCCGCCGGAGCAGCTCGTGGCCGCCGCGTCCAGGGAGGCGTCGACCGACAGGGCGTCCGTGGACAGGTTCCCGACGTACGCGTGCGTGTGGTGGGCGCCCGCCCGCAGCCCCGGCGACACCACCAGGTTGTCCTCGTTGTAGTGGCCTTCCTCGTTGCGCCCGCAGGCCACCGTCACCCGGCCCGTGGAGGCCCCGGGCCCGGCCGGGGGCGGCGCCGCCCCCGAATCGCGCGGAACCTCACGTATGTCCACGTAGTCACCCGCCACGGCGGCGTGACGCGGACCGGCCGCCCGTGAAGCCCCCAGCACGGCGGCGGCCAGCCCGGCGCCGAGCACCAGGCAGACGAGCAGCGCCAGCAGTCGGTGTTCGTTCCCCATGGCGGTCACGTTTGCCGCTGCCCGGTACGGCCGTCAACCGGGCATCCGCATGGCGGGCACCCGTACCTCCGTCGTACGCGGGCCGGTTGGCCCGTCCGCTGCTTGCCGCGCCGGTCGGCGGCCGCGCAGAGTTCTCCGTATGACACCGGACGACCTGCTGCACGACTTCGCCCGTACCCGCGCCTCCCTCGACGGCGCCGAGGTCACCTTCTGGTGGTCCGGCGACATCTACTCCTGGGCCCCCGACGAGCCCTACCAGCGCCTCTTCGGCTTCGAAGGCCTCAACGTCGCCCGCCTGGAGCCCGTCGAGGCGCAGCCGGACCGAGGGCCGGGCGGCTACCGGATGCTCTCCCGCGAAGCCGCCTTCTACCTCGACCCGGGGACCCGGGAGATCCTGGAGACCTGGCAGGACAAGCGGGTGATCCACGTCTGGAACGATCCGGCGAACCAGACGTTGCGGCCCTTTCCGGTGCCGCGCACCCAGCTCGGCGACCAGATCTGTTTCAGCCTGGAGATCCCCCTCGCCTACCCCTCCCCGTTGCCGGTCGCGGACTACCCGCTGCACTCCGCCTCCGACACCTACAAGGCGCTGGAGCTCTTCCAGTTCTTCACACCCGCGACCGCCCTGGCCGGTGACGCGCCGAGCGTGCCGGCCACGATGTCGTGGACACGGATGTCCCCCTGGCTGCCCTGGATGGAACAGGCGCAGCGCCCCGGCGGCCTGGCCTTCCACTGCCGGGGCGTGAAGCTGGGCTCCTACGAGGAGGTGCCCGAGCGCACCCGCGCGTACATCGCCGAGCGGCACCCGCGGTTCGCGCACGCACCGGAGAAGTGGACCGAGCCGAACGAGTCGAGCTGGACCTACTTCCGCAAGCTCGACCCGCGGTAACCCTTTCAGCCACGGAGCGCCCCGGGGGCGGGCCGGGGCGCCACAGGGGTCCGGACAAGGGTTTTCCCCGTATCGGGTTCATCCCCGCGTTGCCTACTGTCTGCCCACCGGCGATCTTCCCGACCACGAAGTGCCCCCGCACCAACCCCACATGGTGTGAAGCCGAACGAGGCCGCGCGGATCGCCGGTGACCGCCGTTGCCCTGCCCCGCCGTCGCGGCCGGGCAACGCGGCGCGCAGCGGTGGCCGGGTGGGTTCGACCAGCCCGTCCCGGTCCCGCGGCCGCCGGTCACCTCCCCCACTGCACCGACCGGTCGCTCCGGGCCTGCCCGGAAACGGCCCTCGAAAGGGAACAACGTGCACGCATCCAGGCGTAGGCTCATATCCGTGGTGGCGATGTCCGTCACCCTGCTCGCCGGCTCCGCCACCGCTTCCGTGGCCGTGACCACCGCGAGCGACCCGGCCACCACCCTCCCCGCCGTCGCGGCCCCCACCACGACGACCGGAGCGCCGGTCGAGAACCTCATCGTCGGATACAAGTCCTCGGCCACCGAGGCGAGTTCCAACTCGGCAGCCGCCGACGACGCCGCCGCGAAGGGCAAGAAGGCCGGCAAGAGCGCCACCTTCGAACGCCGCCTCGGCACCGGAGCCGCCCTCGTCGACCTCGGCGGATCCGTCGCCCCCGCCGACGCCGCCGCGGTGCTGGCCCAGTTCCGCGCCGACCCGGACGTCGCGTACGTCGAGGTGGACTCCCGCGCCTACGCGCTGGCCACCCCCAACGACACCGACTACGCCAAGCAGTGGGACCTCTTCGAGCCCACCGCCGGCATGAACGTGCCCGCCGCCTGGGACAAGACCACCGGCGCCGGCGTCACCGTCGCCGTGATCGACACCGGCTACGTGGCCCACTCCGACCTCGCCTCGAACGTGGTCGCCGGCTACGACTTCATCTCCAGCTCCACCGCCGCCCGCGACGGCAACGGCCGCGACAGCAACCCCGCCGATCAGGGCGACTGGAGCGCGGCGGGCGAGTGCGGCACCGGCTCCCCGGCCAGTGGCTCCTCGTGGCACGGCACCCACGTCGCGGGCACCATCGCCGCGGCCACGAACAACGCCAAGGGCATCGCGGGCATCGCGTACGGCGCGAAGATCCAGCCCGTCCGCGTGCTGGGCAAGTGCGGCGGCGCCACCTCCGACATCGTCGACGCCATCACCTGGTCCTCCGGCGGCTCCGTCCCGGGCATCCCGGCGAACGCCACCCCCGCCAAGGTGATCAACATGAGCCTCGGCGGCTCGGGCGCCTGCACCGCCACCTACCAGAACGCCATCAACGCCGCCGTCGCCCGCGGTACGACCGTCGTCGTGGCCGCCGGCAACAGCAACGCGAACGCGAGCGGCTTCTCGCCCGCCAGCTGCAACAACGTGATCAACGTCGCCGCCAGCAACCGCACCGGCGACCGCTCCTTCTACTCCAACTACGGCACGCTCATCGACATCGCCGCCCCGGGCGGTGAGACCCGCCGCGCCACCGACACGCCCGGCACCATCACCACCCCCGAGAACGGCATCCTCTCCACGCTGAACGCGGGCACCACCACCCCGGGCGTCGAGAACTACAAGCCGTACCAGGGCACCAGCATGGCCGCCCCGCACGTCGCTGGCCTCGCCGCCCTCATGGTCGCCGCCAAGCCCGCGCTCACCCCGGCGCAGATCGAGTCGGCGATCAAGACCAACGCCCGCCCGCTGGCCGGCACCTGCACCGGTGGCTGCGGCGCCGGTCTCGCCGACGCGGCCGCGACCGTGAACGCCCTGACCTCCACCCCCACCACCCCGGGCTTCGAGAACACGACGGACGTCGCCATCGGTGACAACACCACCGTGGAGAGCCCGATCACCGTCACCGGTGTGACCGGCAACGCCCCGGCCACCCTCCAGGTCGGCGTGAACATCGTCCACACCTACACCGGTGACCTCAAGGTCGACCTCGTCGCCCCGGACGGCACCGTGTACACGCTCCACAACTACGCCGGCGGCAGCGCCGACAACATCAACCAGACCTACACCGTCAACGCCTCCTCCGAGGTCGCCAACGGCACCTGGAAGCTGCGCGTCAACGACAACGCCGGCGGCGACACCGGCCGCATCGACTCCTGGAGCCTCGGCTTCTGACCCGGTCCGAGGCCCTGGCGGAGTCCCCCAACTCCGTCCTGACGGGCCGATAGTACGGACCAACCCAGCGCGCGGACCTGCAGGTACCTCCCGTACCGGCAGGTCCGTCGTGCTTTCCTGTCACCTGACTGATTTCTGCGTCACAATCCGGGTCGGTCCGGCGGCCGACCTCGTATTGTCGCGTCTCACAGGAAAGGCACAGGGGAGCGAAAGGCTGGTGGCTGTGCGTGGCGGCGACGGGGAACGCTGACACCAACGTCGGACACAGTGAACTGATCGAGGCGGTCGACCGCGCGCTGACGACGCACGGCCGGGCCATCGTCACCGGACCGGCGGGATCGGGGAAGACAGAGGTGGCGCGCGCCGTCGCGGCCGCCGCCGACGGGCGCCGCGAGACCGTCCTGCGCCTCGCCCCCGAAGCCGGCGACCAGTGGATAGCGGAGGCCTCCGCCGCCGCCCTGCTCGCCTCCGTACCCTGCTCCGTCCTGCAGGGGCTCGCCGGACCGCAGCGCACCGCCATCGCCCTGCTCCGCCGCGAGGCCGACACCCCCGGCGCCGGCCGCGACCACGTCGCGCTGCGCCTCGCCCTCGTCGAAGTGCTCCGCACCCTGGCCACCCCGGGACCCGTCCTCCTCGTCCTCGACAACGCCCAGTGGCTCGACGCCGAGAGCACCGATCTGCTCCGCTTCGCGCTGCGCCTCACCCCGCCCCACGTACGCGTCCTCGTGGCCGAATGCGTCCAGGGCGCCGCCCCCGTCGCCGAACCCCTCTGCGGCCCCGGCACCCCCACCATCCGGATCCCCCCGCTCGGCGCCGACGAGGTCGCCGAGCTGCTGCTGCGCCACGGCCTGCCCGCCCGCCTCGCCGGACGCATCCACCAGGCCAGCGGCGGCAACCCCCGGCTCGCCCTCGCCCTCGGGCACTCCCTCGCCGAAGCCGCCGGAACCCGCGACGGCGGCGCCCACCACGCCGACACCCTGCCCGTCTGCGGCCAGGCCCGCGAGGTCGCCCGCCGACTCCTCGCCGGGGCCCCCTCCCACACCCGCCCCACCCTCCTTCTCGCCGCCCTCGCCGCCCGCCCCACCACCGCCCTGCTGCGCCGGGCCGGACGCCCCGACGCGGAGGCGGAACTCGCGCAGGCCGAACGGGCCGCGCTGGTCACCGTAGGAGAGGACGGCGCCGTGTCGTTCACGGCCGGCGCCCTGCCGACGGCGCTGGCCGCCGACGCGGGCTGGCCCGAACGGGCCGCCGGGCACGCCGCTCTCGCCGCCGCCGTCGACGACCCCGTCCAGGCCGTACGCCACCGCGCGCTGGCCGTGGACACCCCCGACGCCCGCCTCGCCGCCGAGATCACGGAGGCCGCCGCCTCCTGCCGCCGCCAGGGCCGGCGCGCCCTCGCCGCCGAACTCGGGCTGCTCGCCGCCGAACGCACACCCGCCGCCCTGCCCCAGGAGGAACTCGCCCGCCTCGTCGCCGCCGCCGAGGACGCCGGCTGGGCCGGCCGCGCCGACCTCGCCCGCCGCGCCACCCGCGCCGTGCTCGCCCGCGACGCCTCGCCCGCCCAGCGCGTACGGGCCCGCCTCGCCGTCATCGACGCGGCCGGGCAGGCCCTGGCCGACCTCGATGAAACCTTCGCCTGCGCCGTGGCCGACGCGGCCGGAGACCTCTCCCTGCGGGCCGCCGTACAGCTGCGGATCGCCTGGAAGCACAACCTCAGCGACGGAGACCCCGTCCGCTCCCGCGACGCCGCCGCCGAGGCCGGCGCACTCGCCAAGGCCGGGGGCGACCACGTCGCCGAGGCCATGGCCCTGACCGTACGGGCCCGCATGGGCCGCATCCTGGGAGACCCCGACGCCGAGGACATCCTCGCCCAGGCCCTCGCCCTGCCCGCGCCCGAAGTCCCCCTCGGCATGCGCAACGCGCCCCAGTACCTCGCCGTCCGCCACGCCCTCTTCGACGACCGGCTCGGCGACGCCCGAAGACAGCTCCTCGTCCTGCTGCCCGCCGTCCAGCGCACCGGGTCCGCCGAGGACGTCTTCGAGGTGCTGCGCAGCCTCACCGAGGTCGAACTGCGCGGTGGCCGCTGCGCCGCCGGGGCCGCGCATGCCCGCCGCGCCCTGGAGCTGACCATCGAGGCGGGCCTCTCACCCGGACCCGCCTGGTACGTCGCCGCGACCGCCGAGGCCGCGGGCGGCAGCTTCGCCCGGGCCGCCGGATACGCCCGCAGGGGCATCCAGGCGTCGGAGGAGGAGCACGACCAGGTCTTCCTGTCCCGGGGCCTGTACGCGCTCGGCACGGTCGAACTGGCCACCGGGGAGGCCGCGAAGGCGGCGGCCACCCTCCTGCGCGTCGCCGAACTGGAGGAGGCCCAGCAGGTGGTGGACCCCTCCGTCCTGCGCTGGCACGGGGAACTCGCCGAGGCCCTGGTCGCCGCCGACGCCCCCGGCCGGGCCGGGGAACTGCTGGACCGCGTCACCCCCGTCGCCCGCTCCCTCGGGCGCACGGCGGTGCTCGCCGCACTGGACCGGGCCCGCGGCCTGTGCCTGTCGGCGCGGGGCGAGGCGGAGGCGGCCGTCGCCCTCCTGGAGGACACGGCGCGGCGCTTCGGCGCCCTCGGGCTGCCCCTCGAACACGGCCGTACGCTGCTCGCGCTGGCCCGGGTCGAACGCCGGCGCCGTCGCCGGGCGCCCGCCCGGACCGCGCTGACCACCGCGGCCGAGCTGTTCGAGCGGGCGGGTGCGAAACCCTGGCTCGACCTCGCCCGGGAGACCGCGCCCGAGACCGCCACCCCGCACCCCGGGGTGGCGGCGCTGACCGAGGCCGAGACCCGGCTCGCCCTCCTCGTCGGCGAGGGCGCCAGCAACCAGGAAGCGGCCGCGAAGCTGTTCCTGAGCGTGAAGACGGTGGAGTCCCGGCTCACCCGGATCTACCAGAAGCTCGAGGTCCGCTCCCGGGCCCAGCTGGCCACCGCGCTGCGTGGACTGTAGAGCGGGCGGCCGGTAGAAGCGGGTGGCCCGTGCCGCGGGTCAGCAGCCGAGGTTGTTCCCGGGGGTGACGCCCAGCAGCTGGGTGAAGCTCTGGTACGTGCTGATCCGGCTCTGCACCTGGGCGGGGTTGCCGCCGTTGCACTCCAGGGCGCCGTTGATGGAGCGGATGGTCTCGCCGAAGCCCGCGCCGTTCACCATCGCGGCGTGGGCGGTCATCGTGCCCGGGCCGTTCTGCGTGTTCCAGTACCAGAGCGCCGTCTTCATGGCGACGGCCGGGTCCCGCTCGACGAGGTAGGGGTTGGCGAGCAGGTTGATGCCGAGGGCGTCGCCCGCGGCCTTGTAGTTGAAGTTCCAACTCAGCTGGATGGGGCCGCGGCCGTAGTACGCGGCCTGGCCGGCCGGGCAGCCGTACGGCTGGGCAGCGTCGCAGTAGTGGGGGTAGTTCGCGGTGTTCTGCTCCACTATGTGCACCAGCCCGCCCGTCTCGTGCGAGACGTTCGCGAGGAAGGCTGCCGCCTCGCGGCGCTTGACGGTGTCGTCGCCGGTGTTCGCGAAGCCGGGGTAGGCGGAGAGCGCCGCGACCAGGCCGTCGTAGGTGTAGAAGGGGTTGCGGTTCGGGAACATCTGCTGGAACCGGGCCTCGCTGACCACGAAGCCGGACGGGTTGCCGGGATCCGGATCCGGATCCGGATCCTGGCCGCCGTCGCCGCAGGCACCCTGGTCCGACCAGACGCCCCACTGGCCGGTGCTGCCGGGCGTCTCGCCCTGCGTCCACCACTTGGCCTGCCAGTTGTGACCGCTGTACGAGGCGCTCATGCCGTTGGTGTAGACGGCCGAGGAGGCCCAGGATCCGGCGCAGGCGGGCGCGGCGGCGGCGGGTGAGGCGGGGAGGGCGACGGCCAGGCCGACGGTCACGGCGACGGCCGCGGCGAGGGCGAGGGCGCGGCGGCGTAGCGCACGTATCACGTAACTGCTCCTTCAGTGGGGGTAGTTGGCGCGGTGTGAGGGGGCGCGACAACTACCGACACTGAACCGAAAGTGGTCTGGACCTGTCAAGGTCTAGACCAAACTTTCGGATCTGGAAGAGCAGGGGAAAACGCCGAACCGGCGTGACGACCTGGGTCGTCACGCCGGTTCGGGCGGGCGGATCAGCTGTCGGCCGAGACGTTCCCGGACAGGACCGGGATGTTGCTGACCAGGTGGGACAGGGACTCGTCGCCCTTGCCCTGGGTCGAGTTCTCGGCGCACTGCTGGTCCTGCGGGTTGGCCAGGACGTTGATGTCCTGGACAGCGACGTTGGCGATGATCGCGACCAGCGACTGGGCGTTGACCTTCGCGGGCAGGCCGACGCAGAGCTTGTTCAGCGAGCCCTGGATCGCCCCGAGCTGCGGGCTCATGGGCCCCTCGGTCTCCTGGTTGCCGTAGATCTGCGTGGCACCGTTGCCGTTGAGGGTGTCGACGCCGGTGTCGTTACCGATCGCCATCGCCGGGGCGGCCGTGATGGCACCCGTGCCGAGTACGGAGATGGTGACCGCGGCGGTGGCCATGAACTTCTTGAGCATCGTGAAGATCCTTCTGTCGCATGAGCTGTCCCCGGCGGGACGTCCTGATCAACTGCCCTCGCCGTCGGGGGTTATCGCCCCTCACCCATGCGGCCCAACAATCCGCCCGGCGCGCCGGGTCAGCCGGTCTTGCGCCGCACCTTCTTGTTCTTGCCGCCGGGGCCACTGCTGGAGCCCTGGACCTTGGCCCGGCTCTGGTGCGCCTCCTGGGACTGGGCATTCGCGGCGTTGCGCTCCAGGGCCTCCCGGAACTTGCGCTTCGCCTCGTCGGCCGGGGATTCGTTCTCGGGGACGTCCGCGTCCGTCTGCGGGGTGTCGTTCTGGTCAGCCATCTCAGCTACCTCCTGGTGTGATCAGTGACCCCAGTCTGTCAGCCGCGCCGACCGCAAGCCATCGGCGTCCCCCACAGGCCGCCGAAGCACCGGCAGGTCAGGCGGTCAGGCGGGCGTGACGGGGGCCCCGGCCCCGTGCCCGTCGCGGATCGCGGACAGGGCCGCGGTGTGGAGGGCGTACGGATCGCCGTGGGCCACGGGGCTGCCGGCGAGGGTGTACCACTCGTCCGCGTCGGTGTACTGGACCTCGAACCGGACCTTGCCGTCCGGCCCGCCGGTGGTGCGCAAGGTGAGCGGGCCGGTGATGACGCCGACCTCGTCGGTCATGGCGCCACCGGGCCCGGCGAGCACCTGGTCCTGCCACGGCCCGGGTGCGGTCATGAGGTGCAGGTGTCGAGCATCATGGTGAGCGTGGCCCTCTCGGCTTCGGTGACGGTCAGAGCGTACTGGGACTTCACGGTGGTCCAGGCGCGCCCGTACTGACACCAGCTCGAGGCGTCCGTGGGCTGCCACAGGTCGGGGCTCTGATCTCCCTTGGAACGGTTGGAGGACGCCGACACCGCCAGCAGCTGCGGACGGGTCAGGTCGTTGGCGAAGGCCTTGCGCCGGGCCGCCTCCCACCCCGAGGCACCCGACCGCCAGGCCTCGGCGAGCGGGACCATGTGGTCGATGTCCAGCTTCGAGGCCTCGGTGAGGGCCGCCCCGTCGTACAGGCTCTTCCAGCTGCCCGACACGGCGCGGCACTCCGCATCCTGGGTGACGCCGGCGCCGTCACGCTCGAGGACGACCTCGCGCGTGTCGCACTTGTCCCCCTGCTCCGCCCAGTGCGTGAACTTGTCGCGGCTGTACCCGGCCATCGTGCCGGGCCGGCCGACGCTCAGCGCGGCCAGCTGCGTCCTGGCCACGGCCGCGCTCACCATGCCGGGCAGCACGTCCCCGGCGGCCGGCTTCCCGCCACCGCCGGACGGCGCCGGCGCGGAGGGTATACCGCTCGCGGTCGCCACCGGCGTCGCCGCGCCCTTGGCGTCCCCGCCCCCCGAGCCCGGCCGACCGCACCCACTCACACCGAGCAGCAGCGCCACGGCCACCGCCCCACCACGCACCCATGTCTGACGCCGCATGACCCCACCCCGAGGAGACTTCGCACATTGTTTCGGGAAGACTACCCATAACCGGACATCCCTGCGCCTAAGGGCTGTCCCGTAATCCCCGGCGGGCGCACGACGACAGCTACGGCACCTCGCCGCGTTGTCGGAACGCCCGAATACGCCCAGTATGAGGACGCCCCTCCGCCTTGCGATGCACCGCATCTGACGCCGTGCGCTGATCCACCGGGGATTACGGGACAGCCCTTAGGGGTACGGCCCTGCCGCACGGCGCTTCACCTCCGGCGGAAGGCGGAGCAAGTCGGCCAGAGGCGCGCCCTGTTCGGCCCGGTGCACCGGACCGGACAGCGGTACCGGCACCGCCAGTGCCACGACCCCGGCGGTGCCGGGGCCAGCCCCGTAGGCGACCGGCTGCGGTGTTCAGCGGGCGGCAGCGCGCCGCCCGTACACGGTGGAACCTTGCGGTGGTCCTCGTCGGACGGGCCGCAGTCGGCCGGAGCGCGGGGTACGCCGGTCAGGCCCAGGACGCGGCCACCAGGGAGCGCTGGGCCGCCGTGAGGTGGGTGGCGGCGGCGAGCCAGGCCCAGGCGTACCCGTCCGCGGAGGCTTCGGTGAGGCGGCCGAAGGAGTCCCGGGGCCGCCGGTCCGCCTCGAGGACGAGCGCGGTGGCCAGGTCCGCCGCCGCCGCGAACCCGGCCCGCCGCAGCGGCCCGTACGCGGTGAGCGGTTCCGGTCCCCGGGCGGACTCGGCCACGGCCCGGCGGCCGCCCGCGACGCCCGTCTCCAGCAGCCGGCGGACCCGCCACAGGGGCGAGTCGGCCAGCGGATCGGGCTCCGGTGCGCGGGAGTCCGCCACCACCGGCTCGGGAGCCTCACCCGGGAAGTGGCTCCCCTGGAGCCGGTCGTAGCCGAGGTCGGCGCGGTCCAGCCACTCCGGCGGCAGCCGCAGCGTGTACGGAGCCCCGGGCACCGGCCCCACGGCGAGCGCGTGCAGTGTCGCCGCCCGGTCCGGGTCGGGCCGCCCCAGGACCCGTACCGCCAGGCCGGGATACCCGGCCAGCCGCCGCAGGTTGGCGGTGTGCGCCAGCTCGGGGTGCGGATGGGCGGGGCGCAGTCCGAGCAGGGGGGCGCCGGTGCGGACCGTGCCGTCGGGCGACAGCTCCCGCACCAGGAGGTGCTCACCGGACGCGCCGACGACCTGGACGTCGCAGCCCAGCAGGTCCGGCCCGGCGCCGGGCTGCGCGGCAGCGGCGGCCAGCGCCAGGGCCACCGCCTCGGCCGCCGGGCGGGAGAAGAGCGAGGCGAGGGGCTCCTCGGCCCAGGAGGCCCCGGGCGCCGGCGTGCCCCGGACACCGCGTCCGGCGCCGAGCCGCCCGTCGGGGGAGACCGTCGCGCCGACGATACGCAGACCCCCGCGCGCGAGTCCGGCGTGGTCGAGGGCGGCCCCGCCGAGAGCCACGGACGCGGCCCCGGCGCCCCGGGCGCGGGCGAGCCCGCCGGGGCGGACGTCGGACACCGAGTACCGGGAGCCGTCCTCGCCCAGCAGGTGGGTGACCACGCCCCCGTAGCCGGTGTCGGTCAGCACGGGCTCCCGGCACAGGCCGTGGACCCGGAGGCTGCCCCCGGGCCGGTAGGCCCGCCGGCCGCTCCCGGCCGCGGGGAGCGCCGCGGCCCGGAGCAGTTCCGCGAAGGCCGCGGCCAGGTCGGACAGCCGCTGCGCGGCGCTGCGTTCCCTGGCCGCGCGCAGGCCGCGTACGACCCGCAGGGCGGCGGCCTCGGCGTGCGGCAGCCCGGCGAGGCGCGTGGTGTGGGCGGCCCGCAACAGCTCGGCCTGGACCACCGCGCCCCCGGCGCTGACCCCGGCGGCCAGGGCCTCGGCGGCGGCCGCCCACAGCGCGGCGGCGGCCCGCCGCTGAGCGGGGCTGAGCGGTTCGGCCGACTCGCCCGTCCCCCCGACCCGGTCACCGGCCCGGTCGCCGGCCCCGTCACCGCCGCCGGACCCGGCCCGGTCGCCGGACCGGGCGTTGCTGTCGGACCGGGTATCGCCGGCCCCGGCCCGGGTTTCGGCACCCGCCCCCGGACCGGTGAGGGCGCCGACCTCGGACTCGGGTGTGGGTCCGGCACCGCCAGGGCCACCGGCCCCGGAGCCGGCCCTGGTCGAGAGCCTCGCGGCGGAGCCCGGTGGGGCCTCCGCGCCGGGGTCCGGCTCCGCCCCCGGCGCAGGATCCGCCAGCGGCGACGCGCCCAGTACGGCGGCCCGGTGCAGGCAGCGCGGCGCCAGCAGGCAGCCGCAGACGGCCTGTCCGGCCTCCGTCACCACCCCCGAGGGGCCCGGCAGCAGCGTGACCACCGCGTCCTCGCCGAAGCGGACGGTGACACTCCCGTCCGCCCCGGCCACCGCACCCTGCCCGCAGCTCTCGATGGCGGCGTCGAGCCGCTTGCGCAGCCGGGCGCTCAGGTTCTCCACGGCCTGCGCGAGGACCTCGGGGGCGACGGGCGGGAACGGACCAGTGTCGGCGCTGGTGTGGGTCATCTGGGTTCTCCACGGAGTCGTTCGCCCACCCAGCGGGCGAGGGCGAGAGGGCTGAGGGCGGCCACCGGCATCCCGGCCGCGACGAGTTGCCGCGCCACCGGCACCGAGTACCGGGGTGCGCCCGCGTCGTCGAGCGCGGCGCAGCCCAGCAGGTGGGCGCCGGAGGCGGCCAGGGCGCGGACCTCGCCGAGCAGGCCGCCGACCGGGGCGCCCTCCTCGAAGTCGCTGACGACGACGACCAGGGTGCGGCTCGGCACGGTGATCAGCGAACGGGCGTGCGCGAGGGCCGCCGCGATGTGCGTACCGCCCCCGACCCGGACCTCCAGCAGCAGCGACAGCGGATCGTCGACCCGGTCCGTCAGGTCCACGACCTGGGTGGAGAAGGCCAGGAAATGCGTGGACAGGGTCGGGACTCCGCCCAGCACCGCCGCCGTCAGCGCCGACCAGATGACGGAGGCCTCCATCGAGCCGGAGACGTCGACGACCAGGATCAGCCGCCAGTCGGCCTCGCGGGAGGCCCGGGTGCTGAACACCGGCCGTTCCGGTACGACCACCACCCGCCCGTCGTCCAGCCGGCGGGTGTGCGCGAGATTGGCCCGCAGGGTGCGCGCCAGGTCGATTCTGCCGCCGGGACGGCGGGTCGGGCGCGGGGTGGTCAGACCCGAGAGCGTGGGGCGCAGCCGGGTCGCCAGCTCCTTGGCCAGCTCGTCGACCAGCCGCCGCACCAGGGGCCGCAGACGGGCGAGTTGCCGCTCCGGCATGCCGCCCGCCAGCGAGAGCACCGAGCTCAGCAGCTCCACGGAGGGGCGTACGGCCGCCGGGTCGAGCTGGGCCAGTACATCGGTGCGGCCCGCGCCCGCCGCGTCGGCGAGCACCTCCTCGCGTACGTCGGCGCCGAACAGCGACTCCAGCTCCGCCGACCACTCCCGGGCCGTGGGGAAGGAGAGTTCGTCCCCGCCGCCCTGCCCTCCCCGGTCGACGTCGCCGGAGCCCTCGCCGTGCCCGGAGCCGTACAGCTCGTCGAGCGCGCGGGCGTAGCGGTGCGCGCCGGCCGGGAGCCGGTCGCGCTGGCGGCCGAGCAGCAGCCGCCACCGGTCGGCCGGTGCGAGGCGCCGGCCGGCGGGGGCGTCGGCGTGCGGCGGCGCCGGACCCGCGGGCCCGGGATCCGGGAGCTCGGGATCCGGGAGCTCGGATCGCGAACCGGCGGGCAGCGGCAGCTCCTTGAGCGCGGCGAGCCCGGCGGCGTCGGCGGCGGCCCACAGGGCGAGCAGCGCGGGCGGCGCGTCGAGCGAGAGGTCGACGCGGTCGCCGATCCGCTCGGTCACGGTGGACAGCAGCCGGTCGCGGGCCGCCGGGGAGAGTACGTCGAACCCGCCGCGCAGCGCGGGCAGGCGTTCCAGGAACCCCTCGTCGCCGAGGCTGTCCACCCGGTCCAGCAGCGGGGTGAGGGCGGCCGGGGAGGCGTCCAGCAGCGGCCCGGCGGCGCTGAGCACACCGGCGAGCCGACGGGCCAGGGTGCGCCGGCCGTCGGCGGTGGCCGCGCCGTCGACCCAGGCGGCGGCGCGGTTGCCCAGCGCGACGGCGGGATCCAGGTCCAGCAGCACCCGTACGGCCAGGGCCGCGCCCCGCATCAACGGGGAGGCGGTGGAGGCCAGTTCCGCCAGGGCGGCGTCCATCCGCAGCCCCAGCCGCCGGGCGGCGGCCCGGTCGGCGAGGGCTACGAGGGCGGCGGCGTCGGCGGGGTCGTCGCTGCCGGCGAGGCCGGGCAGGCAGCGTACGGCGGTGGCCAGCAGGTCACCGGTGAGCGCGGCGGCGGTGGCCCGGGCCGCGGGGGAGCCGCCGGGCAGATGCCCGCGCCGCAGGCCCTCCAACAGGTCGACGGCGTCGAGGAGTTCCGGCAGGGTGGCGGTGTCCGGCAGGACGGTGGCGACCTCGTCCAGGCGTACGTCGACCAGCTCGGGCAGATCGCACCGCGCGGCGGCGGCCAGCCCGGCCAGCGTCTGCGCCGCCGTCGGACCGCCGTCGGCGGCCTCGCGGCGGGCGAGATCCCGCAGCGTCCCGGCGGCCGCCTGGGCGGCGGTGACGCCGCGCACCCCAGCCAGGTCCAGGCGCGCCGGGACGGACGGCGTCCAGGACAGCCGCCACTTGCTCCCGAGGGCGGTGCCGTCACCGGTGGCGGCGACGGCGACGGGCTCTCCGTAGGAGGCACCGCAGACCAGCAGGCGCTGGAGCAGGACCTCGCGGCGGCCGTCGAGTTCGGAGCGCAGGGGGTCGAGGCGGACCTCGCGGGGTGCGGGATCCTCCGGGGACGGCAGGCGCAGCGCGGCCAGTTCCGCCTCGACGGAGGGGCCGAGCCCGGAACGCGGGGCGTGCGGGGTGGTGCGGCCTCGGCCGCCGCCGACGAGCACGGCCTCCAGGGCGCGGGCCAGCGCCCGCCCACGGCCGAGGAGCTCGCCCTGGCCGAGCACGGTGGTGACGGCCTCCAGCAGCTCACCCCGGCCCGGGGCGGGCAGCCCTCGCAGCACCGCCAGATCGCAGGCGAGGCGCAGCGTCTCGGCGGCCTCCCCGGTTCCGGCGGTGTGCCCGGCCCGGCGCAGCTCGCGGCACACCCCGGTGACGGCGACCGACGCCGCCTCCCGCAGTCGCTGCGGAACCCCGCCCGCGGCGAACACGGCCTGCTGCCAGAGCGGATCCCGGATCCCGGCGGGATACCCGGAGCGCGCGTCGAGCAGATCGAAGGAGTACGCCACGAACGAGGTCACGACCCCGTCGCCCCCCTGGTCCGTCCGGACCAGGGGGGTGTCCGGCCGGGCCGGGTCCAGCCTCCTCCGGCGAGCGTCGGTGCCCGTCAGGGTCCGGCGGGTGTCCCCGTCAGGCCTGGCGGTGTCGGCCTGACCGGCGGGGCCACCCGGTCGGGCCGGGTCGGGCCCGGATCCTGCAACCGGACCGGTGTCGGCCTGCGGCCCGGACACGCTGTCCTGGCGGGCGGCGGTGTCCCGCCGTGTCTGGGGGCCGGTGGCCCCGGCCGGGCCTGCGGCGGGTACGGCGTGGTCGGGACCGGTCCCCGATTCCGGGTCCGGACCGGTGTCGGCCTGCGGACCGTTCAGGCCGTGCGGGCCATCGGCCGGGCGCGGGACCGGGACGGCGGGGAGCAGCGCCGGGGCGTGGAAGGCGCCGATCAGGGCGGCCACCCGGCGTCCGCCGGTGGAGGCGGTGGCGATCACGCGCCGCATGTGGGCCTCGCGGGCGAGGTCCGTCGCGGGGACGGCGCCCGCGTCCGTGCGCAGCGCCCAGCCGACCCCGAGCGCGGCCCGGCGTACGGCCTCGGAGGAGCAGCCCGGAGCCAGCACCTCCACCGCGCGGTCCCACAGGTCGTCACCGTCGCGCCCGGTGCCGGACGCGGCGAGGGCGTCCGCGAAGCCACGTCCGCGGGCGCCGCCCGCTGCCACGGCGCCGTGATCCGTGCCACGGTCCGGGGCGGTGTCCGCTCCGGGGCCCGTCTCCGCGACAACTCCCGCGGGGGACGGCAGGGACCAACCGGGATCCGACAGCGGAAGGTCGCAGCACACGACCTCCACCCCCCGCTCCCGCGCCCAGCGGATCGCCGCCAGCTCCGGCGAGAAGTCCGCGAACGGGTAGAAGGCCATGCGCCCTTCCCGCCCGAGGCCGGCCAGCGCGACCGGGGCGAGCGTTTCCGGATCACCCAGGTGCGTCAGCCACGGCTGGAAGTCCGTCGGCAGCTCCACGCACACCACCTCCGCGCCCGCCGCCTCCAGCAGCGCCGGAACCACCGCCGCCAGCGCGGGACTGTGGTGGCGTATGCCCAGCAGGTACGGTGCGCGCGACGCGGCGAGCCCCTCCACCGCCGCCCGCGGATCGGTGAGCGTCAACGCAGGCTCCCGCGCAGGTCCCACAGCCGGCGCCACATCGCCGAGCCGTCCTCGGCCCGCCGGCGGACCGGGCCGTCCCAGTACCCCAGCAGCCGCCCGTGGTCGGCCGGGTCGTCCTTGCGCACGACGCCCAGCAGATGGCCCGGCAGCAGATCCAGCACGTCCCCGCCCGGCAGGTACGCGGCGGCCACCCCCAGCGAGGCCGCCACCTGCACGGCCTCGGCGGTGGACATGACCGTACCGGGCCGCTCCACGTCCCAGCCCTCGGCGCTGCGCCCCGAGCGCAGGTCCCGGAACACCGTGACGAGCGCGTCGAGCACGCTGTCGTCCACCGCGAAGGCCGCTCCTGCGCGCTGCACGGCGGCGACGGCCTGGCGCCGGATCAAGGTGGCCTCCGCGTCGGCGTCCGCGATCGGCGCGACCGTCTCGAAGTTGAAGCGACGCTTGAGCGCGGCCGACATCTCCGAGACGCCCCGGTCCCGCAGGTTGGCGGTGGCGATGACCGTGAAGCCGGGTGCCGCCGTGACCAACGCGTCCTGGGTCGCCGTCAGTTCGGGCACGGTGACCCGCCGGTCGGACAGGATCGACACCAGCGCGTCCTGCACCTCCGGCAGGCAGCGGGTGATCTCCTCGACGCGCACCACCCGGCCCGTCCGCATGGCGGAGAGCACGGGGGAGTCGACCAGGGCCTCGGAGGTGGGGCCCTGGGCGAGCAGCAGGGCGTAGTTCCAGCCGTACCGGAAGGCGTCCTCGGTGGTGCCCGCGGTGCCCTGCACGGTGAGGGCGCTGGTGCCGGACACGGCGGCGGCCAGCAGCTCGGACAGCATCGACTTGGCGGTGCCCGGCTCGCCGGTGAGCAGCAGTCCGCGCTCGCCGGCCAGGGTGACCACGCACCGTTCGACCAGGGCGCGTTCGCCGACGAACTTCGGCGCGATCACCAGCTTGCCGGGCAGCCCGGCACGGCGCCCGGGCAGGGCGAGCTCCGCGCCCTCGCTGCCGCACACGAAGGTGACCACCGCGCGCGGTGTCAGCGCCCAGCCGGGCGGCCGGGGCCCGGCGTCCTGGGCTGCGAGGAAGGCGAGTTCGACGGCGTACCGCTCCTCCGCCGGCATGACCTGCCGGGCGGGAGAGGGGTCGGGGGCCGGAGCGGGCTGGTCGATGACGGTCATCAGGTCCTCTGAGTTCTGGATGGATCGTGGGAAAGACAAAAAAGGGCGTCGCCGGGAGCGGGCCCGGTGGGGGCGGCGCGCCGCCGCCCCCACCGGATCCCGGCCAGGTCAGCGCCGCCGCGCCGCCGTGCGCTTCACCTTCAGCTCCTCGAAGCGCGGTACGTCGCCCTCCCGGACCCGTCCCCACGCCCGGCGGTACAGGTCCGCGGCCGGCTGCGTGGGCACGAGCACGCCGCCCAGCACCGTCCGCCCGCTCTCGGCGAGCGGCGCGTACATCGGCAGCTTCCACAGCTCCACCGGCAGCGCCGGGGAGTCCATCTCGGCCCACCCGCCGGGCAGGAACAGCGAGCGCCCCGCCCGGCTGCGGCCGGCCGCCACCACCAGGTCGGTGGCGGCCAGTTCGGCGCGCGCCGCCTTCAGCCGGGCCGGCTTCCAGCCCGTCCAGCGCGCCGTGTTGCGGTCGGTGGGATCGGGCATCGCGAGCAGCGCGAGGTACAGGGCTGCGGCGTCCGCCCCCAGTCCGTACGCGGCGCCCGCCTCCGCCACCAGCTCCGGCACCGAACGGCTCGGGTCCTGCGGCCACCACGTCCCGTCCTTGTCCACGGCGCCCGCCGCCGGTGCTCCCGGATCGGCGAGCAGCGCGGCGAAGCCCGGGTCGTGGGCCAGGCGCAGCGCGGTCTCGGGCCCCGACGGGTGCTGGTCGGTGCCGCGCAGCAGCGGCAGGTACGGGTCGCTGCCCGTCGAGTCCAGCAGCGCCGGCCGCAGGGCGGGCCTCGCGTGTTCGCCTTGGACGGCCAGCACCACCGCCCCGTACCGCTCGTAGCCCTCGCCGCTCTCGGTCGGCGTGCCCGCCGCCTTGCGGAAGTCGGCCAGGTCGGTGTAGTGGCCGACGGCCAGCAGCAGGCCGGGCGCGGCGAGGCGCTGGCGCACCGCCGTCAGCGCGGGCGGCAGGCAGGCCCGTAGGGGATCACCGGCGGGAAGCCGGTGTGCCAGCCACGCCATATGGGCCATCGCCCCCACGAACACGGACGTGTGGAAGAGAGCGGCGGCCGGCTCCACGGGCACCGCCTGGCCCTCCTTCACCGCCCATTCCGCGTCGGTGGAGAGCGCCGGAGCCGCCGCCGGGTCGAGCAGGGCGGGCAGCGCCCGGTGCGCGGCCCAGCTGGTGTCCACGTGCCGTGCCGCCTCGGCGAGCAGCCATTCGGGCACGGGCGTACGTCGGCCCACGCGCCGGTTCCATACCTCGGCGGCGGCGGCCGCGTCCGGGCCTTCGGTCCACAGCAGCGCCGGGTCGGCGGGCAGCAGCGCGGCGACCAGCTCCCGCCGTACGTCGAAGCGGAGTTCCATCAGGTCGTCGCGGGCGGGGGCGGCGTCGGCGGCCTTGATCCCGAGAGCGGTACGCAGCCCGGCGGGCAGCCAGGACCGATCGAACGTGTCCAGGCGTGGCAGACCGGCGAGCACCAGCGCGGCCATGGCGGTGGAGACCCCGGTCAGGCGGCTGAACTCCTCGGCCGCGCCGGGGAACCAGGGCGCCGCGCCCCGCTCGGCGGCCTCGCGCAGGAAGGCGGCCAGCCAGCCGGCCCCGCGCTCCGAGTCGCCCAGCGGCGCGGGGGTCACCCGTACGGTGTAGGGCGAGGGAACCGTGAAACGGCCGCTCGGGTCGTGCAGGAGCGCACCGAACTCGTGGCCGCCGACGACCTCTTCGCGGTGCTCCGTCAGGCCGAGCGCGGAGCCGCCCCCCAGGGGCAGGACGCTGCGGTGATACGCACCCCGAACGTGGCCGTCGGGCCCCGTCAGGTGGGCCAGGTCGAGCCGGACCCGCACGCGGCGCCAGCGCCCGGCGGACTCCTCGGCCGAGCCGAGGCCCAGGGCGTCCAGCTCGGCGAGCACCCGGCACAGCGCCGTCCGCTGCTCCTCGTCGGCGCCGGTCACGACCGCGCGGTACGCGACCGCCGCGGGCTGGTCCAGGAAGGCATCGCTCCACGGGAACGCCGAGTGGCCCAGCGTGGGCACGTCCATGTGCAGTCGGCCGGGCACCGCCTCGGCCGCGGTGTCGGCGGCCGCCGCGGCGAGCGCCCGCAGAGTCCGGAACGCCGTGTCGCCGTCCGCGCCGTAGCGGTAGTGCCCCGGGCCCACGAGGCCGTTCAGCGCGCCGTCGAGCACCATGTCGGAGGGGCCCCGCTCGGCCGGGGGAGCGGCGTTGACGACGCCCGGCTTCAGCGCCTCCGCCAGCGAGGCCAGGGCCTTGCGCTGGTGCAGCGCCGTCCGCAGCTTCGCGACCACACCGCCGAGCAGCGCCGGCGCGGTGACCTGCGGCAGGGCGGCGCTCACGAGCGCCGACAGCTCGTCGGGCCCGGTGGCCTCGGCGGCCGCCTTCAGCAGCACTCCGGCGCTCGCCCCGTCCACCGCGCGCAGCGCCGCCGAACCCTCGGGGTCCCGGGCGCGCAGGCAGTACCAGTAGGGGAGCGGCGGGAGTTCCACGCAGTGCGCGCCGTACGTGCCGCTGTTGCGGTCGGACCGGGCCTGGGAGGTGACGACCCCCTCCGGATCGCTGAGCGTCAGCATCCGCCAGTCGGACGACACGGCGCGCGGCCGGTCGTCGCCGGGCAGGCTCAGCGCCGCGCACGGAACGCGGCCGTCCGCCCGCACGGTGACGGCGCGCCCGGCGTTGTCGGAGCCGTGCCAGCCCCGGTCGGGCGTGTGTACGGCACGCCAGCCGAGCAGGCCGTCCACCGGGGCCCCGAGCACCGAGCCCTCGACCGTGGGCGTGGGCCGCAGCCAGTTCTGGCCGATGCTGTCGGGCAGGGTGCTGCCCTGGGCGTGGCCGCGCAGGGCGTCGGCGAGGAAGGCCGGCATCGAACGGCGCCCGGTCAGGCCGGTGGCCGGGTCGTACTCGGCCCATCCCGCCTCGCCCGGCTCCGGGTTCCGCTCCCAGGCCCAGTACGAGGTGCCGTCGGAGATGACCGCCCGCTCGGCCGGCAGCAGGGTGTCGCCCGGGTGCAGGACGCCGCAGCCGGTGGTGCGGCCGCCCCCCGGCAGCGGCAGGGTGACGTGCTCGGAGCGCAGCGACCAGTAGGTGGCGGTGGAGTCCAGGGTGAGGACCTCACCCGGTGCGCTGAGCCAGTAGCCCTGGACCGGGCTGTTGTAGGTGGCCCAGAAGACCAGCAGGTCGCCGTCGGTGTAGTGGAACCCGGGCTGGATCTGGGGGCCGGTGGGGATCCGCAGATCGTGCGTCAGCACGGTGGAGTCGGCGTCGATGACCCGGACCTGCGTGGAGTTGGCCACGATCACATGGGGCCAGGCGTCCATCACGCTCACGCGCCCCTTACCGGGCGACAGCTCGGCGAGGGCCTCCTCCCAGGCGGGCCAGGCCAGCTCCTCGAACAGGCCGCCGCGCAGGGTGCGCGCGAGGATCTCCCCCAGGTCGGTGGCGGCCACCCGGGCCACTTCGGCCGGGGCGAGCGCCAGGGCCTCGGCGGGCAGCCAGCTCACGCGCCGGACGGCGTCGGGCAGTTCCGGCAGCGCCGAGGCCGTGGAGGTGGTGGCGACCTCGCGGACCCACTCCGCCACCAGGGCGCTGCTGCCGGGCGACCGGGCGAGCAGCCGGACCGTCGTCGTCCCGTTGGACGCGCGGCCGTTGAGTCCGTGCAGGGCGCGGAAGAAGGCGGGCCGCAGCCCCTCCTCGGCGCACAGGGCCCGCAGATCGCGCCGCTCGGGCGCGGTGGCCCACTGCTCCAGGCCCAGCACGCCGGGGGCCCGGCCGCTGCCGGCTTCGGTGACCGACAGACCGAGGGAGAGCAGCAGGTCGAGGAGGTTGACGTCCTGGAGGCCGAGGCGCAGACCGTCCTGACGCTCGGGGGCGGCGAGTTCGGTACGCAGCCGCTCGGCGCAGCGGGTGACGAGCCGCAGCAGCGCCGGCAGCGCGGGCGGGGTGCCCCAGCCGCTGTACCGGGCGGTGTGGAAGCGCTCCAGCCAGCCGGCCGCGCCGTCGGCGCAGCGTTCCTCGGCGGGCAGGCCGCCGTCGGCCAGCCCGGCGGTGGCGCCCGACTCCTCCAGCAGCTCCAGCCACAGCGCGGCCAGTTCGGCGGCCTCGCCGCCGCTGGGCATCAGCCCGAGCAGGGTTCCGCGTACGGACGGCACGCGCCGGGCCAGTGCGACGAGCGCGGTGCGGTGGGACTTCCACCAGCCGGTCGCGGCGCGCAGGGTGGCGGGCAGCGGCAGCAGCTCGGCGACATACTCCTCTTCGGCCTCGGTGCCGCTCAGGCCCGCCGCGCGGGCCAGCCGGCGCAGCTCGACGGCGACCTGCGCGGACGGCGGGAGTCCGCCCGCGGTGCGGCGTACGCACAGTCGGCGGAAGCGGTCGAGGGCCTCGGCGGGGGAGACCCGCAGCGCGAGGTCCTTGCCGTAGCCGGTGAGCACCTTCACCGGGAGGGCGCCGGCCAGCGCGAATTCGAGGAAGACGGCGTCCAGCCGGTCCTCGTCGACGGCCAGCCCGAACTGGGCCTCGCTCCCGCGGGCCCGGCCGAACAGCTGCGCGGCGTAGGTGGTGTTCTCCACGGCGAGGAAGGTGCGCGCGGCCTGCTCGTAGAAGACGGGCAGGAAGTGCGGGACGGAAGCGGCCAGCCGGCCCGCCAGCTCGTGGCAGGCGTCCAGGGCCGCCTTGGGCTTGGTCTTCGCCTGGCGGGCCAGCCGGTCCAGCTCGGGGACGACGGCCAGCGCGTGGTGACCGTCCTCGGGGTGGTGCACCAGCACCCACTCGGGGAAGCCGAGCGCCTGACGGCGGCCGAGGCCGACCACGGGCGGCTCGCCGTCGAGTACGAGGCCCAGGAAGCCGGCGGCGAGATCCTCGGCGGCGCCCAGCTCGGCCGCGGCGAGCCGGACGACGACGCGCTCGTCCCCGAGGGCCGGGTGACGGTACGTCCGGGCGGTCAGCGCTACGGCGTCCGCGCCCGCGCCGGTGGCGTCGGCCGGCAGGACGGCGCCCGCCCGGAGCAGTGCGGCCGCGCTGTCCGTACCCGTGCTGGTGGTGATGGTCGTGGTGTTCACGCGTCCCCGCCCTCCTCGATCTTGCGCCCGGCGTACAGCGCCGCGGCCATCCGCATCCCCTCGGACCAGGCCACCGGCCCGACCTCGCCGAGCCGCACCGCCCGGCCGTCCTCGTCGTGCCAGTTCAGCGCGCCGGTGGCCGACTCGTCCTCCCAGTACGGCTCGCCGATCCACACGGCCGCCTCCACCGCGCGGCCCGAGTCGCGGACCTTGCGGGTGGCGTAGCCGCCGGAGACCCGGTAGCCGAGTCCGGTGGCCCGGGCGGCGAGGCTGAACCGGGACGGGAACACCCCGCCCGCGTAGTCCCGTACCTCGGTCGCGGCCGGCGCGTGGTCCGCGGGCCTGGCCCACGTCGCCCGGTGGATCTGCTCGACCCGCTGGGTGATGCCCAGTTCGGCCGCGAAGTCCCGTACGTCGTCCAGGTCGGCCAGCAGCACCGGGTGCGGCAGCGTCACCGTGCGCGGGGAGAGCCGTACGGTCTCGCCGTCGAGGTTGACCACCTTCAGCTCGCCCGAGGCGGTGGCGTCGCGCAGGAAGCCCACGTCGTCCGGGTCGTCGCCGACGATCGCGAGGTCGCGCAGCGCGCCCTGCCAGGCCGCGTCGGGCCAGACCCGGGCGAGGAGGGTGGTCGGCACCGGCAGCGAGGACACCATCCAGGTGTCCACCTGGGCGACGCACGCCGCCTCGTGCCGGTCGAGCCATTCGGAGAGCCGGCGCAGCCGGTCCACCTCCGGATGATCGCGCAGCGCCTTCGGGAGCGCCTTCAACTGCCGCCCCGCGGGCCGCCGTGCCGCGACCCGCCCCTCCACGAGGGCGATCTCGTACCCCTCGTCCACCGCCAGCCAAGCCATCAGCCCGTGCCCCTCCCGCCTGTCCGTATCCGCATCCGCGCAGCCCGCGGCCCGGCGCCATCGCCTGGTGAGCCGCGGTATGCGGGGAGAGTAGCGAGCCGCACTGACAACGCCGTCTCCCAGGCCCCTCGGGCGGGCTGAGGGACCGTCGCGCAATACGGCTCACGGACGACGGCGGTACGGGACGAACGAGGAGGCCCCGGCTGCCGGGGCCGTCCACTGCCCGCTCAGCCGGCGTCGGCGGCGTCCGGTGCGGCGGCGTCGAGGGCGGCGGTGAGGCGGCCCAGGCGCGCCTGGAGGTCACGGATCTCGGCCAGGTCGAAACCCGTGGCCGTCGCGATCCGCCGGGGGACCTCCACCGCGCGCTCGCGCAGCGCGGCGCCCTCCCCGGTGAGTACGGCGTGGACGGACCGCTCGTCCTCGGTGCTGCGCTCGCGCCGGATCAGACCGGCCGCCTCCAGGCGCTTGAGCAGGGGGGAAAGGGTCCCCGAGTCGAGCCGTAGGTGCTGTCCGAGCTGCTTGACGGGCATGGTGCCGTGCTCCCAGAGCACGAGCATCACCAGGTACTGGGGATAGGTCAGGCCCAGATCCTTCAGGATGACGCGGTAGAGCCCCCCGAAGGCACGGCTCGCGGCGTTGAGCGCGAAGCAGATCTGGCCGTCCAGGCGGAGGAAGTCCTGGTCACGGAGGGTGTCGGCGGGCTGCTCGGTCATGGTTCCCAGTGTACCGGAGGGCGCCTTGCGAGCCATTTAGTTGTGCACAACTGAATTGTGTGCTCTAGTTGTGGTCGAGGGTCGGCCACCGGCCGCCCCGCCCCTGCGAAAGGACCTTCCGATGGACGCGCTGTACACCGCTGTCGCCACCGCCAACGGCCGCGAGGGCCGCGCCGTCAGCTCCGACGGCCAGATCGACCTCGCGCTCGCCATGCCCCCGGCGCTGGGCGGCAACGGGCAGGGCACCAACCCCGAGCAGCTGTTCGCGGCCGGCTACGCCGCCTGCTTCGCCAGCGCCCTCGGCCTGGTCGGCCGCAAGGCCAAGGTCGACACCAGCGACGTCTCCGTCACCGCCGAGACCTCCATCGGCCAGGACGCGGGCGGCTTCGCGCTCGCCGTCACCCTGCGCATCGAACTCCCCGAGTCCCTGGCGGGCGAGACCGGCGCGCTGCTGGTCAAGCAGGCGCACGAGGTCTGCCCGTACTCCCGCGCCACGCGGGGCAACATCCCCGTCGAGCTCGTCATCGAATAAGTCGCACAGCGGCGGGCCGAGCTGCCGCGCCGACGCGGCGCGGGCGGGCCGGGTCAGTGGCGCCGTTGGAGCACCCCCCGTACGTACGCCGCCTGCCCCGCGTGCTGGAGGTCGTCCGCGAGGACGCTGACCAGGCGCACCCCGAGGGTGACCGGGGGGTCCCAGCTTTCGTCGACCACCCGGTCCAGGTCGGCGGCGCCGAGGCCGCGGACGAACCGCAGGGTCTGTTCGTGCACCGCGTCGAAGTAGCCGAGCAGCAGCTCGCCCGAGTCGACGCGGACCGCTCCTGCCTGCTTGGCGGTGTGTCCGTAGCCGGTGGCCTCGGCGGGCAGCCGCAGGGCGAACCGGTCGTGCCACTCCTGGTCCAGCCACACCTCGGCCGACTCCGAGGCCTCGGCGACATGGCCGTCCTGCACCCGCGTCAGGTGCCAGACCAGCCAGGCGATCGAGTTCGCCGCCGGGTCGAGCCGGGCGTTGAGTTCCTCGGCCGGGAGGCCCTCCACCACTTCGTGGACCACCTCCTGGATGCGGCCGAAGCCGTCGGTGAGCAGCGCCGTTGCCTTCATGTGCCGTCTCCAGCCGTGTGCGTGGGGCGGCCCCCGCCCGGGGGCCGTGGGTGCCCAGGCCGGCCGGCCGGTCGCGGCGGCGGCAAGGGCACCCGTACGGTCCAGGCTGCTGTTTCCTAGCGGGCGGCGTCCCGATCCCAGCGGTAGAACCGGTGCGCCATCGCGTCCTTCGGGCTCCGCCAGGTCTGCGGGTCGTGCGGACTGATGAACGCCGAGAGCCGGTCGCTGAGATCGCGGAACTCCGGGTGGCCGGTCACCTGCGCGATGGCCGGACCGGGGTCCTTCTCGGACTCGATCAGGTGCAGGTACACGTCGCCGAACTGGAAGAGACTGCGACGGCTGACCCCGACCAGGCCGGGCAGCTCACCCGCGTCGGAGGCGGCGAACAGCCGGGCGATGTCGGGCGCCGAACCCGGCGCCATGCGGGCCACGATGAGGGCTTGGTGCATCGGAGACTGCCTTTCGTCCGTCAGCGGATGCCGAGCACGGGGTCGAGACCCTCCCGCACCCGCTCTTCGATCTTGTCCCGGATGAGCGCCATCTGGATCCGGGAGTTGCGGTTGATGTTGTCGGTCATCCAGGCGTCGTCGACCGGGGCGTCCGGCTTCATCGCGAAGTCCTGGACCCACCGCATCCGGGTGCCGCCGGGCACCGGCGCGTACTCCCAGTGGATGTTCATGTGCGCGAACGGGCCGGTCTCGACGCGGCGCGCGCGCACGCTGAGACCCTCGCGGTCCACCGTGCGCTCCGAGACCCAGCTCCACACGACGCCGTTGTCGTCGGGGTGCATGGTCAGGCGGAACTTCGTCGTGTCCCCGACCTCGTCGAGGATCTCGACCGACGCGTACTCGCTGAACAGGTTCGGCCAGTTCGCGAGGTCGTTGGTCACGTCCCAGACGACGTCCACGGGGGCCTTGACGGTGATCTCGTTGTCGGTGTGTCCAGGCATCTCTCAGGCTCCTGTCATGAGGCTGTTGTTGACGAGGTCGAGGAACTCGCGGGGGCTCTTGCAGCGGTCCGCGTCGGTGGGCAGCGCGCGACCGCGACGGTTCTCCAGCTCACCGACGATGCCGAGCAGGCCCAGTGAGTCGAGGCCGTAGTCGTCGAACTGGGAGTCCGGACGGCTCGCCATCTCGGTGGGGTCGACGGTGATGCCGGCGCTCTTCATCAGGGCCGCCAGCTCTTCCATGGTCAGTCGGTCGGACATGGGGTGCCTTCTCTCTTTCCTGCGACCGCCGGTCCCGCGCGACCCGCCGCTCGTGCGGGATCACACAGGTCCTGCGGGTCTTGTGGAGTGCCGCGCCGAAGCCCCGCGCGGTCCGCTGATGGCGTCGGGTCCCGATTCCTAGGTGCCGGATCCAGGCCCCTTGCGAAGGACGAGTGCCGCGTTCGATCCCATCAGGCCCCGGCTCAGCACGAGCGCGGTCCGCAAGGGCGCGACACGGGCGCTGCCGGTGACCACGTCCAGGTCGTGGCACACGTCGAAGACGTTCGGAGTGGGAGGCACGACGCCGTGCTCCAGCGCCAGGACCGCGGAGGCCACGTCCAGGGTCGCGGCCGCGCAGTACGCCCGTCCCGTACCGGTCTTGGGAGCGGTCACCGCCACCTTGGCGCCGTGTCCGCCGAGCGCCTCGTGGATCGCCCGCGCCTCGGCGGCGTCGGCCTCCGGCGTGCCCAGGGCGTCGGCGAAGACGACGTCCACCTCCTCGGGGGCGCAGCCGGCCTCGCGCAGTGCCCCGCGGATCGCACGGGCCAGGCCTTCCGCCGACTCCGCCCAGCGCCCCGGCCCGGTGAAGGTCGCGGCGTGGCCGGCCAGTACGGCCCGCACGGTCGCGCCCCGCCGCCCGGCCGCTTCCGCGTCCTCGACGACGAACATCGCGCCGCCCTCCGCCGGGACGAAGCCGCACGCCTGGGCGGTGAAGGGCCGGTAGGCGCGCTCCGGGTCGTCCTGGGCGCTCAGCCCCGGGTAACCCAGCTGGCAGACCACCGAGTACGGCGCGAGCGGGGCCTCCGTGGCGCCGACGAGCATGGCCCGGCTGCCCTGGCGGATCGCCCGTGCGGCGTGCGCGAAGGCGTCCAGCCCGCCCGCCTCGTCGCTCGCCACCACACCGCACGGGCCCTTGAACCCGCGCCGGATGGAGACCTGGCCGGTGCTCGCCGCGTAGAACCAGGCGATCGACTGGTACGGGCCGACGTAGCGGGGGCCCTGCCCCCACAGCCGTTGCAGCTCGCGCTGCCCGAACTCGCCGCCGCCCGATCCGGCCGCCGTGACCACGCCCACCGCGTACGGGTCGTCCTCGTAGTCCGACCGGCCGAGCCGGGCGTGCTCCAGGGCGAGTTCGGCCGCGGCGAGGGCGTAGTGGCTGAAGCGGTCGGTCTGTACGAGGAAGCGGTCGTCGACCAGGGCTCCGGCGTCGAAGCCCCGTACCTCACCGGCGACCCGCAGGGGAAGGTGCTCGCACCCCTGGCGGGTGACCCGGTCCAGGACGCCGACACCCGCCTGGGTCGCCTTCCAGAAGGCGTCGGCGCCGATCCCGTTGGGCGCGACGACCCCGATGCCCGTGACGACCACGCTCTTGCCGGCAGTACGGCTGTTCACGCGCGTACCTCCTTGGGCTGGGTCATGACCACGGCGGACTGGAAGCCGCCGAAACCACTGCCGACGGAGAGCACGTTGCGCAGCGTGTGGCTGCGGGCGGTGCGCGGCACGTAGTCCAGGTCGCATTCAGGGTCGGGGGTCTCGTAGTTCGCGGTCGGCGGCACCACGTGATGGGTCATGGCCAGCACGCACGCGGCGAGTTCGATCGCCCCGATCGCCCCGAGCGAGTGCCCCACCATGGATTTGATGGAGGTCATCGGCGTCTTGTACGCGTGCTCGCCCAGCACCCGCTTGACGGCAGCGGTCTCGTGGCGGTCGTTCTGCTTGGTGCCGGAGCCGTGCGCGTTCACGTAGTCGATGTCCGCGGCGTCGATCCGGGCCTGCCCCAGGGCGGTCTCGATGGCCCGGGCCATCTCCAGGCCCTCGGTGGTCAGCCCCGTCATGTGGTGGGCGTTGCCGAAGGTGGCGTACCCGCCGATCTCGCAGTAGACGCTCGCGCCGCGGGCCCGGGCGTGCTCCAGCTCCTCCAGGACGAGGACCGCGCCGCCCTCGCCGAGGACGAAGCCGTCCCGGTCGGCGTCGAACGGCCGTGAGGCGTGCGCCGGGTCGTCGTTGTTCGCCGAGGTCGCCTTGATGGCGTCGAAGCAGGCCACGGTGATGGGGGAGACGGGGGAATCGGAGGCGCCGGCGATACACACGTCCATCCGGCCCTCCTGGATGGCGTGCACGGCGTACCCGACGGCGTCGAGACCGGACGTGCAGCCGGTGGAGACGGTCTGTACGGGGCCGCGGGCCCCGGTCTGCTCCGCCACCGCCGAAGCGAGGGTGGCGGGGGTGAAGGCGCGGTGCAGGAACGGGGACGCGAGCCGGTGGTCCACGTCCCACCACGCGCCCCGCTGGCTGACGGCGACGTAGTCGTGTTCCAGGCGGGTGGTCCCGCCGACGGCCGTGCCCAGCGAGACGCCCGTACGCCACGCCCCGTCACCGTCGAGGTCGAGGCCGGCATCGGCCACCGCCTCACGGGCGGCGACCAGGGCGAACTGGATGTACCGGTCCGCCCGGGCCGTCTCGTCGGGGCCGAGGCCGTGTGCGGCGGGGTCGAAGTCGACCTCGGCGGCTATCCGGGAGCGGAACCCGGTCGGGTCGAAGAGGGTGATGCCACGGGTCGCCGTACGCCCGTTGGACAGCAGGTCCCAGAAGGCGGAGGCGCCGATACCGCCGGGGGCGACGACACCGACCCCGGTGACGGCGACCCGCCGGCGGGTCACGAGACCACCCTGGTGTGCTCGGGCGGGCGCTCCGCCCAACCGGAGGCCTCCGGGTTCGGAGCCTCCTCCGTGTCGACGTGCCCCAGCTCGGGGCGCGGGGCGAGGGGGCCGAGGTGGAAGACCATCCGGGCCTCGGTGTCGCCGACGTTGCGGAAGCGGTGGCGCACGTTCAGCGGGACCAGCAGCCCCTGATCGGTGCGCAGCGGATGGGGATCGCCGTCGAGGTCGACCTCGAGCCTGCCGCTGACCACGTAGACGAACTCCTCGGAGTAGGGGTGGTAGTGCTCGGCGATCGACTCGCCGGGGGCCATCACGGCCAGGCCCATGAAGCCGCTGGTCGAGCCCACCGAGGTCGGGGTGAGCACGGCCCGCAGATCACCTCCGCGCCTGCGGTTGGGCTGGGTCTCGCTGAGGTCGACGATGCGCGGGTGATGTCTGGTCATGGCTGACTTCCTCCTGGCGGATGGGGAGCCTGGTCGTGGGCTGCCGGTGGTGGGGGGTACGAAGGGCCGGGGCCGGCCGGGGGAGAGGGACACGGCCGCGGCCCGTCCGGATCAGGACTGCGCCGGAGCCCGACGGTCGGTGATCAGGTCCATGGGGTGGGGGGCGGCCGGATCGGCTCCCGGGGACGTGGCCAGCAGGCGCTCCAGTACGGCCGCCTGACGGGGTCCTTCGATGCCGAAGTCCCCGCCGGGAACGGTGTCCGAGGGCCCCCGCACATCGAGCAGACGGACGACGATGTCGTCCCGCTGGAAGATGCTGCTGCTCAGCACGGGGCCGGCGGGGCGCTGGGCCGCGGCCTCGTCCTGCCCGGCCAGGAACCGGGCGAGCAACTGCCCGCAGCCCGCCTTGGCCGGGTAGAACAGCGCGTGCCGCTCGACCAGCGCCGGTTGCGGGCCGTGCGCGGCGACGTGGTGGACGGCCGGGAGGGCCGCCCGCATGAAGAACATCCGGGCGGACTCCGGATCGGCCAGGTCCCGGTCCTGCTCCAGGTACGGGTTGATGGCGTGCTCGACGGCCCGGACCTCGGGCTGCTCGGACACGTGCCGCAGGGCGGCCATCAGGTCTCCCTGGACCTCCACCGCCCGCACGACCCGGTTGCCGTGCATGAACAGCGAGGTGCGGCAGAGCCGGGTGTGCTCGTCGACGCGTGCGGCCGGGGACGCGTACGAGGACAGGATCTCGGCGACCTGCTTCTCGCTGCCGGGCTTGACCGTGAAGGTCAGGGCGTGGCGCACGATGCCCGCGCCGAGCCGGGGGGCGTCCTGGAGCCGGCTTCCGAGCGAGGCCCGCGCCGGGTCCTCGTAGCGCCTGCCGGTCTCCCGCAGGACGGTGAACTTCAGCGGGCGCATGGAGCGTGCGCAGGCGCCCAGCGGCCGGACCTGCTCGGCGTGCTCCTCGCTGTTCACCCAGGCGAGGTACTGGGGCGCGCTCTCCCACTCGCTGGTGATCAGCCACTGGGAGGGATTCTCGAAAGACTGGCAGAGCTGGTCGCCGAGGTGGCCGGGCACGGACGCGATGTCGTGCCGCAGCTGCTCGTAGGCCTCGAAGAACTGTTGCTGGACGCCCTCGTGCAGATCCATCAGCAGGACGACCCGGAGCATCGAGCCGTCGAAGGCGGACTGCGACACCCGTTCGGACAGGGTGGTTGTCATCTGCTCACTCCTTCGTGCGTGCATGGAGGCCCGGCGTGCTGCGCGCTCGCATGCGTCATCGGCGGCGACTGTCCGGGGTCGCGGGGCCGGCGGCCTCCGCGGTCGGAACGGCGGGACCGAGAGGCCCGGCCGCTGTCGCTCATCGTCATCCGGCCGGGTACGGATCGCTACATCTCCGGATCAAGCGGGTGACAACCGGCGACTCGCCAGGGCACGAAGGCTGATCGGGGGCATAAGGCGACTACTGCCCCCCACAGGAAACAGGAGCCCGCAGCTGATGGAAGAGCATGCCGATGTTCGCGTACCGGTCCTCGTCGTGGGCGGCTCCCTCGTGGGCCTGTCCACCTCGCTGTTCCTGAGCCGTCACGGCATCAGGCACCTGCTGGTCGAAAAGCACGCCGGTACCTCCGTCCACCCCCGCGGCCGGGGAATCAACGCCCGGACCATGGAACTCTTCCGGACGGCGGGTGCCGAGCCCGCCATCCGCAAGGAAGCCTCGGCGCTTGAGGCCAATCAGGGCATTCTGCAGACGCAGTCGCTCATCGGCGGCGAGCACACCTGGCTGGTCAAGGAGGTCGACCCGACCGGGGCGATCGCCCGGTTCAGCCCGACCGGCTGGTGCCTGTGCAGCCAGAACAACATCGAGCCGGTGCTCGCGGCCCAGAGCGGCGCGCAAGGCGCCGATGTGCGCTTCTCCACCGAACTGATGAGTTTCGACCAGGACGCCACGGGCGTGACCGCCCTGGTGAAGAACCGCGAAACCGGTGAGCACCTCACCGTCCGCGCGGACTTCCTGATCGCCGCCGACGGCCCGCGCAGCCCCGTCCGGGAGGCACTGCGCATCCCGCAGACGGGCAACGGCGAGCTGTTCCACAACGTGAGCATCACCTTCCGCTCCGAGCGGCTCGCCGAGGTCCTGGGCGACCTGCGGTTCATCGTCTGCTACCTGATGCGTCCGGGCGCCGACGGGGCCCTGCTTCCGGTGGACAACAAAACCCAGTGGGTCTTCCACGCCCCCTGGCACCCGGAGACGGGCGAGACCCTGGAGGACTTCACCGACGAGCGCTGCGTGGCGCAGATCCGCGAGGCGATCGGCGTACCCGACCTGGACGTCGAAATCGGCGGCACGGCGCCCTGGCACGCCGCGGAACGGGTCGCGGAGCAGTACGCGGTCGGCAGGGTCTTCCTGGTCGGCGACGCGGCCCACGAGATGGCCCCCACGGGAGCGTTCGGCTCCAACACCGGCATCCAGGACGCGCACAACCTCGCCTGGAAGATCGCGGCGGTACTGAGCGGCTCCGCCGGACCGGAACTGCTGGACACCTACGAGGCCGAGCGGCTCCCGGTGGCCCGCGCCACGAGCGAGCGCGCTTCCGCCCGTTCGGCCGAACACAGCCACCCCGGGTACGTACCGCCGCCCACCCTGGGCGGCGGCCCGGGCAGCGGGGTCCTCACCACGGCGATGGGTTACTGCTACCCGCGCGGCGCGGTCGTCGGCGCGGACCCCTCCCGGCCCGTCATCCCGGAAGCGCTGCGGCTCAAGGGCGATGTCGGCACGCGCGCGCCGCACATGTGGCTGACCCGGGCCGGGCAGCGGATCTCGCTCCTCGACCTCTACGAGCAGTCGTTCGTGCTGCTCAGCGGCGAGGGCACGCCCTGGCGGGCGGCGGCCGGCCAGGTGGCGCGGCAGCTGGGCGCACCCCTTGAGGCCTGGACGATCGGCTCCGCACCGGGCGCCGACCTCGTCCAGGCACAGGACGCCGACTGGGCGGAAGTCCACGAGCTGCCGGCCGACGGAGCGGTGCTCGTACGCCCGGACGGGTTCGTGGCCTGGCGCTCGGAAGGCGCCGTGGCCGACCCGGAGACCGTGCTCCTCGACGTGATGTCGCAGCTGCTGCGGCGCCGCTGACGCGGTAGCCGCACTCAGCGGCAGGCCCAGCACCCCGCCCAGCATCCGTGGCCCGGTGGCCGCGGACGCGGGCGGCGGTGCGCGGCCCGGGCGGGCCGGGACGCGGCACGGGCGGCCCGGCCCGCGAGGCAGGCGACCACGACCGCGATCGCGGCCAGTTCTTCCGGTTCGGCGGTGCCACGGTGGACCCGGAGCAGGCTCGATATGGGAACGTCGCTTCGCATCGACACGGCCTCTCATCAGGAGAGTTCACCTTGTCGGGCCATCAGGACCCTGACGCTCACGACGCTACGAGCCCGCCGTCGGCCTGTCGTGCGGGGGAGCTCTGTCCACACCCATTCGTGCGACACGCCCGGGACCAGAGGCCTCGCGGGCGCTCCCGTCGCACGCTGTACCCATCGCGGAAGAAGGCCCCGGACCAATTGACGTCCGGGGCCTTCTTCTGCGTATATTCAATGTTTCACGTCTCGCCTGAAAGAAGGCGTCGACAAGCTTTGCAGAGGCACCGTATCGCGCCGGGAGTGGAATTGTCAAACATGGAAATCCAAAATGAGCAGCGATTCATCACTCGGCTGTACGCACGCCTCGAAGCCCTGCGCGACGAAGCCGAACGCGCTGTTCACGGAGGTTTGGGAGACAGCGGGAGCGGGTTTCAGGCGCGACTGGAGCGGGATGTGCTCGTAGCCGAGCAATCAGGTCTGCTTTCCGCACTGAATTCGGCCGAAGAGGGGCTCTGTTTCGGGCGGCTCGAGTTCTCGGACGGCCGGGACCACCACATCGGCCGTATCGGAATCAGGCAGGACGACGCCGATCGCACACCCCTCGTGCTCGACTGGCGGGCCGACGTGGCACGCCCGTTCTACCTGGCGACCGGCCACGTCCCCATGGGCCTGCGCCGCCGCCGGCACATCACCACCCGGGGACGGCAGGTCACCGCCCTGCACGACGAGATCCTCGACCTCGCCGACACCGAGCGCACCGGCCACGAAGGGGCCGACGCCGACGCCGTGCTGCTCGCCGCCCTCGACGCCGCCCGCACCGGCCGCATGCACGACATCGTGCGGACCATCCAGGCCGAGCAGGACCGCGTCATCCGCTCGCCCCACCGCGGAGTCCTGGTGGTGGAGGGCGGCCCCGGCACCGGCAAGACGGCCGTCGCCCTGCACCGCGCCGCCTACCTCCTCTACGCGCACCGCGAACTGCTCGCCAAACGCGGTGTGCTGATCGTCGGCCCGAACCCCGCCTTCCTCGGCTACATCGGACAGGTGCTGCCGGCCCTCGGCGAGACGGGGGTACTCCTCGCCACCCCCGCCGACCTGTTCCCCGGCGTCCACGCCACCGGGCGCGACCGCCCCGGCGCCGCGGCCGTGAAGGGACGCGCCGCCATGGCGGACGTCCTCGCCCGCGTCGTCGCCGACCGGCAGACACTGCCCGAGGCCGTGCCCGCCGGCAGCGGCGAGGACAACGCCGTGGTCCCCGAACCGGCCCTGGAGATCGACCACGACGACCACGGGACGCTGCTGCTGGACCGGACCATGGCGTACAAGGCCCGCGACCGGGCCCGCGCCACCGGCCTGCCCCACAACCTGGCGCGCCCCTACTTCGCGTTCGCCGTCATCGACGACCTCACGGCCCAGGTCGCCGACCGGCTCGGCGCCGACCCCTACGGCGGCCCCAACCTGCTGGGCCCGGACGACGTCGCGCAGATCGGCAAGGAGATCGCCACCAGCGCCGAGGTCCACGCCGCCATCGACACCCTCTGGCCGCCCCTGACGCCACGGCAGCTGATGCGCGAGTTCCTCGCGGAGCCCACCTATCTCCCCGACGAGGACGCCGCGCTGATCCGGCGCGCCACCGGCGACTGGACCCCGGCCGACATCCCGCTGCTCGACGAGGCCGCCGAACTGCTCGGAGTCGACGACAGCGCGCAGCGGGCCGCCGAGGAGCGCGACCGGCTGGAGCGCATCGCCTACGCCCAGGGCGTTCTCGACCTGTCCCAGGGCTCGGAGTCCTACGAGTTCGAGGACACGGAGAACGAGTTCCTCGCCGCCCACGACATCATCGACGCGCAGCGCATGGCCGAGCGGCACGAGGAGGCCGACCACCGCACGACCGCCGAACGGGCCGCCGCCGACCGCACCTGGGCCTTCGGGCACGTCATCGTCGACGAGGCGCAGGAACTGTCCGAGATGGCATGGCGCCTGCTGATGCGCCGCTGCCCCACCCGTTCGATGACGCTGGTCGGCGACCCGGCGCAGACCGGCGACGAGGCGGGCTGCGGCTCGTGGCAGCAGATCCTGGACCCGTACGTCGGGGACCGGTGGGAGCGCGTACGGCTCGGCGTCAACTACCGCACGCCGGCCGAGATCATGGACGTCGCCGCAGCCGTCCTGCGGGCCCACCACCCCGGCTTCGAACCCCCGGACTCCGTACGGTCCACGGGGGTGCGGCCCTGGGTCCGGGCGACCGACGACCTGGTGGGCACGGTCGCCGAGGCGGTACGCGCCGCCGCACCGGCGGAAGGGCGCCTGGCGGTGATCGCGCCGGGCCCGCTGCACCCCGCGCTGGCCGGGGCGCTGCCCGGCGTACGCGCGGGCGAGGAACCGGACCTGACCCGCCCGGTCGTCCTGCTGGACCCGCGCCAGGCCAAGGGGCTGGAGTTCGACACGGTGATCGTCGTCGAGCCCGCGGACCACCAGCCGAGCGACCTCTACGTCGCCCTCACCCGCGCCACCCAGCGCCTCGGGGTGATCCACACCGGCCGCCTCCCCGAGGGCCTGCCCGGCTGACCGCCACCGGGCGCGGGAGGCGGGCCGCGGGCCGGGACAGTGGCCGGAACGCCTTCGGGCGCGGCCCGCACTTGCGCATCGCGCCCCGCCGGCCCGGATGCGGGGGCCGGATCGCGATCCGCGACCTGCTGGAGCGCCTTCCCGACCCGGCGAAGGGCCCGGCCCGCGGACGCCTCGCACGGCTTCCCGGCGCTCTGATACGAGGGGTGGTCCGGTTCCCGGTGCGCCGGCAGCCGGTGCGCCCGGTATCCGAACAGCGGCTGCCCGCAGCCGTTTTGGATTGGTGGAGGATCCTCACTACGATCCGGCGATGATCATAAGAAAACGGCTGGCGGCCGGGGCCTGCGCCCTGCTCGTCGCCCTGAGCGCAGGGCTCTTCCCGGCGAGCGCCGCCGCTGCCGACGGACCGGCGAAAGAGCCGCCCAAGGTCGATCTGGTACTCGACGTCAGCGGCTCGATGAGGGCGACGGACATCGACGGCCAGTCCCGGATGGCCGCCGCCAAGCAGGCCTTCAACGAGGTGCTGGACGCGGTACCGGACGACGTACGGCTCGGCATACGGACCCTTGGCGCCACCTATGCCGGTGAGGACAAGGCGCTCGGCTGCAAGGACACCCAACAGCTGTACCCCGTCGGGCCGCTGAACCGCACCGAGGCCAAGACCGCCGTCGCCACCCTCGCCCCCACCGGCTGGACACCCATCGGACCGGCCCTGCTCGGCGCCGCCCAGGATCTGGAGGGCGGCAACGCCACCCGCCGGATCGTGCTCATCACCGACGGCGAGGACACCTGCGCCCCGCTCGACCCCTGCGAAGTGGCCCGCGACATCGCGGCCAGGGGCATCCACCTCGTCGTCGACACCCTCGGCCTGGTCCCCGACGCCAAGACCCGCGCCCAGCTGACCTGCATCGCCGAGGCGACCGGAGGCACGTACACCTCGGTACAGCACACCGCCGAACTCTCCGGCAGGGTCAGGCAGCTCGTCGACCGCGCCGCCGACCCCGTCGTCACCCCGGTGGCGACCGAGGGCGCCAAGCAGTGCGAGGGCGCCCCGCGGCTCCAGGCCGGTCTCTACAGCGACCGCGAGACCTTCGGCGAGCACCGCTGGTACCGGGTCGACGTCCGCCCCGGTCAGGAGCTGCGCGCCTCGGTGAGCATCGCCGCCGACCGGGCCGTCAACCGTGACTACGGCGTGCTGCTGCGCGCGACGACCGTCCACGGGCGGGAGATCGTCCGCGGCTCCGAGGCCGGGGACGGACGCACCGACGTGGTCTCGACGGGCCTGCGCTACCCGAAGGCGCTCCTCGACGACGATGCCGCCGACGGCGACGGCGACGGCGACGGCGACGCCGACGGGGACGGCGACGGGCGGGCCGAGACCGTCTGCCTCCAGGTCAGCAACTCCTTCTCCGCCGGTCCGGCCGTCAAGACCGCCCCCGGCATGCCCGTCGAGCTGACCATCGACGTGGTCGACGGTCCCGACGAGGCCTCCGACGTCGCCTCCTTCGGCCTCGGACGCGGCTGGTGGCTGCTGGCCGTGCTCGCGCTCACCGGCCTGGCGGCCGGTCTGCTCTGGGGCTGGATCTCGCGCTGGCGCATCTCCGTCTGGAGGACCAACTGATGGATGCCGTACGCACCCTGAGCGCCGCCCTGCTGACGGGCCTCGCGCTGTCCACCGGCGCGGCAGCGGCCACCGCCGCCCCGAGCCCCACATCGAGCGCCGGCCAGGACAGGGCCGGCCCGACCGAGGCCGGCACCGGCTTCCGCACCGCGACGGCCTTCCGGCCGGGCCAGCGGGCCACGGCCTCCGCGTCCACCGGCGACTACCTCTACTGGATGCTCCCGGTCGACGCGGGCCAACGGGCCACCGTAAAGGCCTCGGTGACCCTGCCCGAGTCCGCGGCCCGGCACGGCGCCGCGACCTGGCAGCTGGACGTGTACGACGGCCTGCGCCGCCGCCAGGCCTGCGCGTACGGCGTCCAGAGCGGCACGGCGGCCAAGGAGGCCGCCACGGTGGAGCTCTCGTGCACCCTGCGCACCGTCCGCTCCGGTGCGGAGCCGTGGGCGAACGACCCGCTGCCGGGCACCTACTACGTACGCCTCACGGTCGTCAGCCTTCCGGCGGAGGACCTCGGCCTGCCGGTACGGGCCCGGGTGGAGGCCGACGTGACGGAGGCGGGCGGCGCCCAGGCGGTGGACGCCGCCCTCGGCGCTCCGCTGGTCCCCGGCATCGGCGGCGCGTCGCAGGAACAGCGGGCGGCGCGCGCGCCGGAGGACGGATGGTCCGCGGGCTGGTGGTCCGACCGCTGGATCTGGACCGCCGCCGGCGGACTGCTCGGGGCCCTCGCGGGCATCCGCGGGTACACGCTCACCCGCGGCGCGGGCCGTCCCGGGCCAGGCCGGTCCGCGGCCTGAGCGGGCGCCGCCGCGCCCACGGGTGCGGCGGCGCCACCGGAGAATGATCATTCGGCCACGGAGCGTGGGCTATGTTGGGAGATGAGTGACGTGAGAAGGAGGCCCGCCGGTGTCATCGGGGCAGCAGGCACGCGCACAGGCGGCCGCGATCAAGCCGACCGGGGACGCGGCCGATCAGGAGCAGGAAAAGGCACCCGCCGACCGGCTGCTGGCGCTCTTCGACGGCCGCCGTCTCTCGCCCGGTCAGCGGCGGATCGCCCAGTACCTGATCGACCACCTCACCGAGGCCGCCTTCCTCTCGATCACCGAGCTCGCCGAACGGGTGGGCGTCAGCCAGCCCTCGGTGACCCGGTTCGCCTCCTCCCTGGGATTCAGTGGCTATCCCGCCCTGCGTGACGTCCTCCAGCCGATCGCGCTGAGCGCGGTGGCCGGCACCCCGGACAGCCGGGAGCAGATCCGCCGCAACGAGCTCCAGGCGGCCGTCGACGCCGAGATCGAGAACCTGGAGAACGTGCGCCGGCTGCTCGCCGACACCAACCAGGTGCTGGATATCGGCCGCGAGCTGGCCCGCTCCGTGCCGCTGACCGTGCTCGGCCTGCGGATCTCGGTCTCCCTCGCGGAGTACTTCGCCTACGCGGCCCGCCGCATCCACCCCGACGTACGCCTGGTCACCCGGGGCGGCAGCGTCGCCTACGACGGCCTGCTCCAGTCCCGGGCGGCCGGCGGCACCTGGGTGCTGGCCTTCGCCATGCCCCGGCACGCCAACGAGACCCTGGCGGCGGTGCGGGCGGCGCGCAGCACGGGACTGCGCGTCGTACTGATCACGGATCCCACGCTCGGCCCTCTCGTGGACGAGGCGGACGTGTGCCTCACCGCCGGCACCGGCTCGCGGCTCGTCTTCGACTCGTACGCCGCACCCGGCATGCTGTCCGCGGCGCTGCTCCAGGCGATGGCGGACGCCGATCCGGAGCGGACGCAGGCGCGGCTCGAACAGTACGAGCAGGTCGCCGACCAGCACGGTTTCTTCCTGTAGGGCGGATTCCCGGCCCTCACGGCGCCCGTCTCACGACCCGCCTCACGGCCCGTCTCGCGGCAGGGATTTTCACACTCCGTGTGTGCATGAAATTTTTCATGCTCTTGCTTACTCAACGGTATATATGTTTACTGACGGCGGCGCTCCGGATCCATCAGATGCCAAGGAGGGCGGCCCCACGTCCTCCTCGAACAGACACCCAGTACGCCGCTCCTCCTCACGGCGCGACCGGGTGGTCAGGTCAGGCTTTCGGATCCCGCAGAGCGCCCCATGGCGGCCTCGGTCAACCCCTGGGCCGAGGCCGCCCCAGCACGTCTCGATCAAGATTTCGACACCACTCGGAAGTGACGAGAATGTCCCAGACGGCCGCCCTCACGCGTAGCCCGGACTGGCCCTTGCAGGTCAAGACCCCCGGCACGCACGACTGGGAACGCACCGCGACCCGCTGGCTGCGGGACCTCCTGCCGGCCCGTTACGGCGGCTACCTGACGCTGACCCGTCACCCCGCCCTCCTCGGCCGGCACGTACAGCTCCAGCTCCAGCACGAGATGCGCGCCGTGCGCGTGGCCCTGCACACCAGCCGGGCGGACCTGCCGACGCTGGGCGTGGCCGAGTCCGTCATCGAGAAGACGATCAGGATGTACGCGATCGAGCTCGAACAGCTGAGCCGCCTGGCCCGCGGCGCCCGCCTGGTCACCGAGGCGCTCCTCGGCGGCGCCCAGGCCCGGCGCGGGACGTAGTCCGCCCGGGCCCGGTGCCGAGTCAGGACGTACGGGTCACCCGGGCGCCGAACGAGGGCTCGGCCAGATCCTCGCCCACCGCGACCGGCACCGTCTTCGCGCCGCTCCCGTCGCCGACCGTCAGCACCCCGACCTCGGTCCCCGCCTTCGCCTCGTGCGGCACCGGCTTCGCGCCCGCGCCGAGCGAGAGCCGCAGCGACTGGCCCGGAACGCCGATGACGCCCAGGTCCCGCGTGGCCACGAGCGGCGTCCGGCCGCCGAGCCCGTCGGCCACGTATCCGACCGTCTGCCCCTTGCGGACGGCGGGGGCCGAGGCGAGCGCGTTGCGGACGGCCTCGATGATCTTCCGGCTGTTCTCCTTCACCAGGACCAGGCTGTTGGCGCCGTTGGGATCCGGTCCGTCCACGTGCTGGTCCATCAACGTGCCCAGGATCAGCGGGGTCTCGTCCCCGACCGACTTGTACGCGGCCCACATCAGCGCGCCGCCGGCGGCCGTACTCGAACCGGTCTTGATGCCCTTGATGCTCAGGCCGGGCGCCAGGAGCAGGTTGCCGTTGTTGTTGATGATCGGCTTGGGCAGCCCCGCGACGGTGGCGTTGGACAGGGCGACGATCGCGCGGAACGCCTCCTCCTTCATCACGGCATCGGCGAGCTTGAGCTGGTCCACGGCGGTGCTGACCGTGCCGGCGTCCAGGCCGCTGGGGTCCGTGTACGTGGTGTCCTTCATCCCGAGTTCTGCGGCGGCGGCGTTCATCTTCGCGACGAAGGCGGCCTCGGAGTCGGTACCGGTGTCCCAACGGGCCAGCAAACGGGCGATGTTGTTGGCCGAAGGGATCATCAGCATCTTGAGCATGTCCTGCTGGCTGAACTTCGTCCCGGCCGTGAGCCCTTCGATGCGCGACTCGTGCTCGGACGTGCCGTCCGCCACGGCCTTGGCGTCGACCTCGATCTGCGGACCCGGGTCGTTCTTGCGCAGCGGATGGTCCTTCAGGACGACGTACGCGGTCATCACCTTGGCCACGCTGGCGGTCGGCACCGCCCGCTGCTCGCCGAAGACGCCGATGTCACCGGAGCCGGGGACCCGGACGGCTCCCTGGCCCTTGCCCGGCCACGGGATCGCGGTGGTCCCCTCCAGGGTGTACGCGTCCTGCGTGCCGACGAGTCGCGGCGCGGGCAGCGGGCGCAGCAACTGCCCCCCGGCGACGGCGGCCGCCAGCACCAGCACGATCGGCGTCCACACCTTGACGCGGCGCGCGAGGGTCCGGCGGGGCGTCTCCGGCGGGGGAGCGGTGTTGGTCAGCTCGGCCAGCAGCTCCAACGGCGGCAACGGCGGCAACGGCGCCTCCCGCGTCGTCTCGACGACCGCCGGCGCGAACTGACTCGTCCGCTCACCGTCACTCCCACCCCCGTCCGGTGCCCGGGAGCCCGCCTCGTCGTTCGGGGCGGGTTCGGCGCGATCCTTCCGGGTCGACGGGCTGTCGTCCGCCGCCTGTTCGGCGGGCGGCTTCCCCGTGGCCGTGCCGGGCACGGCGGCTCCGCCGTCGTCGGACGCCTGCCGCGTGGGGGTCTCTGCGCCGTCCGGTTCAGAGGTGTCGCCGGTCGCGGCGCTGCTCTGCGGCCCTGGTGCGGAGGCTCCGCCGTCCTCCGGGCGCTGTGCGAGCGGGCGCTCCGCAGCCGGATCCGGTGTTCCGGCCTCCTCGCTGGGGGCGATTTCAGTGCGGTCCGTGCGGGCGGACGGGGTGTCGTCCGCCACCTGTTCGGCGGGAGCCTTCCCCGCGGCCAGGCTCGGCGCAGCGGCTGCGCTGTCGCTCGCCGACTCGCCTTCCGGCTCGGGCGTGCCCCCGGTTTCGACGGCTTCGCCGTCCTGCGGGCGGTCTGCGAGCGGGCGGTCCGTCGCCGGATCCGGTGTTCCGGCCGCGTCGGCGTTGCTCGGCCTCGTGGCGGGGGTCGGGGTGTCCGCCTCGTCGTTCGGGGCCGGTTCGGCGAGGGCCTTCGCGCTGGACGGCTTCGGCGTGACGGCCGGGCGGGCGGGAGTGTCCCCCGCCGTGGTGTTGCCCTGGGGCCGCCCCCCGGGCGCTGTTTCGGCGGCTTCGCCGCCCGGCGTGGCGGCTCCGCCGTCGTCGTGCCCGGCCGTGCTCCGGGTCCTCCGGGTGTCCGCGCCCGGGAGGCCGACGGCGCCGCCGACCTGGGCCGGTTCGGCAGCTGCCTTCCCGGTGGGTCGGTCCTCCGGTTCCGTGGGCGGCGTGACGGCGGCGCCGTCGGCCGCCGCCTGCCGGACGGGGGTCTTTCCGTCGGCGGCCACGGCTTCGCTCGGCGGCGGCGCAGCGGCGGCCGGCCCCCGCGCACCGGCTGAGGCCGTGTCAGGAACCTGCTCCGTGGAGTCGGAAGCCTCCTGGCCGTCCTCCGCGGCGGAGCCGTCCTGCTCGGCCGGGCCCTCGGCCAGGGCATCGGCCGGGGCCCCCTCGCCGTGCGCGGGCGCCGCTGCGGCCGGGGCCTGTTCCGGCGTGCGCTCCCGGGGGCCCACCCCCTCGGCGTCGGCCCCCCGTGGGGTCACCGTTTCCTCCGGTCCCCGCACCGCGGGGTCCCCAACCTCACCCGACACCGATTCCGCCTTCATCCCAGCGCCCACCTTGCTGCTCACACCCGGCCGTCACCATCGGCGGGGCCTGCTCCGGCCCTGCCGACCCCCAAGATGCCGCACACGCGCCGCCCGTTCCCGCCGCCGGAAGCTGTGACGGTTCGGTCATAGTCCGAGCCGACCCGACCAGACCCCCTCAGAAGATCTTGGTTTGACGTGCGCGCTCCGACTGTGGACTATTCCACTAACATGTTAGTGGATTGAGCGGAGGTGGGCATGGAGTTCCGGGTCGACCGGCGCAGCGGCGTCGCCACCTATCTGCAACTCGTCACCCAGGTGAAGCAGGCCCTGCGCCTGGGCGTGCTCGAACCGGGCGACCGGCTCCCGACCGTCCGCGAGGTGGTCGCGGCCACCGCCATCAACCCGAACACCGTCCTCAAGGCGTACCGGGAGCTCGAGCGCGAAGGGCTCGTCGAGCCGCGTCCCGGCGCGGGCACCTTCGTACGGCGGTCGCTGTCCCGTCCCGCGACGGCGGCCGATTCGCCGCTGCGCCTCTCCCTGGCCGCCTGGATGGCCCAGGCGCGCGAGGCGGGCCTGGAACGCGAGGACATCACGGCGCTCATCGCAGCCGCCGCGGACGAAAGCTTCAGTACCTCCGGGCCCGGACAGCGGCCCGGACAGTCGAGAGAGGACACGGCGTGAGCGATCCGACCCATGCTCCGGCGCTGCGGGCGACGCGGCTCGCCCGGGAGTTCCCGGGCCGCCGGGCCCTGCACGCGTGCGACGTCGAGGTGCCCGCAGGGCGCATCACCGCACTCGTCGGCCCCAACGGCGCGGGCAAGAGCACCCTGCTCCAGCTCGCGGCCGGCCTGCTGCCCCCGACCAGCGGGCAGATACGCATCTTCGGCGACGCCCCCGGCACCGCGCGGGCCCGCCGCCGCACCGCGTTCCTCGCCCAGGAGAAACCGCTCCACCTCCGCTTCACCGTCGAGGACACCCTGCGCCTCGGCCGCGAACTGAACCCCGGCCGCTGGGACCAGGCGGCCGCCGAACTCCTCCTGCGCGGCGGGGACATCCCGCTCCACGCGCGGGTCGGCTCCCTCTCCGGCGGCAGCCGCACCCGGATCGCCCTGGCCCTCGTCCTCGGCAAGCGCGCCGATCTGCTGCTGCTCGACGAGCCCCTCGCCGATCTCGACCCGCTCGCCCGGCACGAGGTCATGGCCGTACTCATGGCGCAGGCGGCCGAACGTGGCACCGGCATCGTCATGTCCTCGCACGTCCTGGCCGAGCTGGAGGACGTCTGCGACCACGTACTGCTGCTCCAGGGCGGCGCCGTCCGGCTGGCCGGCGACGTCCAGGAACTGTGCGACGCGCACACCTGGCTCACCGGCCGCGCCGACCCGGTCGAAGCCGACGGCCTGCCGCACGCGTTCGACCGGACCACCGTCGTGCACGCCGCCACCGGCGGCCGTCAGGTCACCGCCCTCGTACGACACTCCCCGGACGCGGCGCCCGTCGCGCCGCCGGGCGCCGACGGGCACTGGATCACCGAAACCCCCTCCCTGGAAACCCTCTTGCTGGCACACCTGCGCGCACCGCGCACCACCACGGAGGCCGCCGCGTGAAGGGCGTCCTGTGGCTGGCCTGGCGCCAGCAGCGCCTGATGGTCCTGACCGGCACCGTGCTGCTCGTCGTCTGCGCGGCCTGGGTGGCGTACCGGCGCTCCGAGATGATGACGCTGATCGACGCGTACGGCTGGGTCCCCTGCAAGGGCTGGAACGGCGGATGCGAGAGCACCGCCACCTTCCGGATCATGGACGGGAACACCGGGGCGATCAACATGCTCGGCACCCTCGGGCTGGCGCTCCCCGCCCTCATCGGGGTCTTCTGGGGCGCGCCGCTCCTGGGCCGGGAGTTGGAGAGCGGGACGTTCAAACTGGCCCTGACGCAGGGCGTCGGCCCCCGCAGCTGGTTCGCCGCCCGCTTCGGTCTCGCGGCGCTCTTCGCGACCCTCGCCTCGGCGGTCGTCGCGGCCCTCGTCGCCTGGTGGTGGGCGCCGATCTCCAACACCCTCGACGGGCCGTACTGGCACGACCCCACCATCTACAACGCGACCGGGCCGGCCGCCGTGGCCTGCGCCCTGTTCGCGCTCGCCGCCGGGACCCTCGCGGGTCTGCTGGTACGCCGGGTCCTGCCGGCCATGGCGGTGACGTTCGCGGCGATCGGCACGGCGGCGGTGTTCGTGACGTTCTTCCGCCGGGCCTGGGTCGATCCGCTGACGCGGATCACCCCGGGCATGACCCCCAAGCAGCGGGTCGGCAGCGCGTGGTCCACGGGTGAGTTCGGCTACCTCACGCCCGACGGGCGGGAGCACTCCATCGATGGCGTCTGCCAGTTCTCCGGCGAGGAGCTGCGCCAGTGCATGGCGGAGAACGGTTTCGTGGCGCGCTTCCACAAGGTCTATCCGAGCAGCGACTTCTGGACGTTCCAGTGGATCGACACCGCGCTCTACCTGGGCGCCGCTGCCTTGCTCGTGGCCCTGACGCTGCTGATCCTGCGCCGCCGCACCGCCTGAGCGTCCGCGCCCGGCCACCCGTACCGCCTGACCGCCCGTACCGCCTGACCGAACCCTGCACCTCCCGTCCGAACCCCAGGGGAAACCTCATGGCCACGAAGAAGAATCTGACCGCCGACCGCGCCGCCGTCGGCCACAAGATCCGCTACGCGCTGAGCAATCCGACCCGCATCGCCCCGTACGTACGCCGCGCCGCCCGTGACAGCTGGCTGCGCTTCAAGCACCCCGACCACGTGGGCTACTACCGCGCCGTCATGGCCTCCGACACCAGCCGCAACCCGGAAGCCGCTGTCGGCAGCCAGACCCACGACCGCTGGCTGGCGCTCGGCAAGATGCAGTTCGACTACCTGACCGGCCACGGCCTCACGCCGGGACACCGCATGCTCGACATCGGCTGCGGCAACCTGCGCGCGGGCTGGCGCTTCATCGACCACCTGGACGCCGGCCACTACTACGGCATCGACATCTCGCCCGATATCCTCATCGCCGCCAAGGAGACCCTGACCGGGCAGGGCCTCCAGGACAAGCTTCCGCACCTCACCATCACGCAGGACCTGACGCTGGACTTCCTGCCCGACCACCACTTCGACGTGGTGCACGCGCACAGCGTCTTCTCCCATTCGCCGATCGGCATCATCGACGAGTGCCTCGCCCACGTGGGACGCGTACTGGCGCCCGGCGGCTGGTTCGACTTCACCTTCGACCGCACCGAGGGCGTCGAACACCAGGTCCTGCGCGAGGACTTCTACTACCGCACGCGGACCCTCGTCGACCTCGCCGCCCGGCACGGGCTGAAAGCCCGCTTCATGGAGGACTGGGAGCAGCTGGGCCACGGGCAGTCCAAGATCCGCGTCACCGCCGACTGACGGGCGCCCGCCGCGGGGAGGCCGTCGCGACGGCCTCCCCGCGGTGCTGCTTTCCGGGCCGTGGATGCTCAAAGCTGCTTGGTATCGGACTACTTCGAGCAAGTTCCTTCAGGAAGGCCCCATGGGCCGCTATCTTGCCGAGAGCATGCCAAAGAGGTGTGTCCGCGATCCGGACCGCACGAGGAGCTGCCCGATGAGACTGACCACGAGGCGCGACCGGCACGACCCTCCCCGCACCCGCCCCAGCCGTCCCGGCTTCCCGCGCACCGGCCCGCGCCGTCCCGGCAGCCGTTCACCGCTCGCCTCCCTGCTCGCCGCCGCGCTCACGGTCGCCGGCCTGGCCGCCGCCGGACCGGCCACGGCGCGCGCGGACGGCCCCGCCCCGGCGGCCGCGGGCGCCGCCGCCTCCACGGCCGGCACGGTCACCGCCTTCGCCCAGTCGGGCAGCACCTTCACGGTGAGCACCTCCAGCGGCGCCAAGGCCCGCGTGAGCGTGACCCGCGCCGACATCTTCCGGCTCTGGCTGTCCCCGAGCGGCGCCTTCACCGACGACCCGGCCGGCTCCGACCTCGCCCCCACCACCGACTTCGGGCCCGTCAGCACGAGTTACACCGACGCCGGCGCGTACTACCGCATCACCACCGGCGGCCTGTCCATCCGCGTCAACAAGTCGCCCCTGCAGTTCTCCGTGTACCGCGCCGACAACTCCACCCTCGTCTGGCAGGAGACGCAGCCCACCCGCTGGGGCGGCGGGCAGACCACCCAGTACCTGGCCCGCGGGGCGGACGAGCAGTTCTACGGAACCGGCCTGCGCCTCGGCGAATGGTCGCTGCGCGACAAGAACGTCCCCATCGCCGTCGACAACAAGTGGCGCGAGAACAACAACGCCAGCCCCGCACCCTTCTACATGTCCACGAACGCCTACGGGGTCATGCGCAACACCTGGGCCCCCGGCTCCTACGGATTCAACGCCCCCACCACCCTCACCCACGACGAGAACCGCTTCGACGCCTGGTACTTCACCGGCGACTCCCTCAAAACCGTCCTCGACGCCTACACCGACGTCAGCGGCAAACCCTTCATGGCGCCGATGTGGGGCTTCGAACTCGGCAACGCCGACTGCTTCAACGCCTCCAACCCCGACTACCAGGGCGACCACAACCGCCTGCGCCACCAGACCACCCCCGACGTGGTCGGCTACGCGGCCGACGCCCGCGCCGCCGACATGCCCTCGGGCTGGTTCCTGCCCAACGACGGCTACGGCTGCGGTTACACCGCGCCCCTGAAGTCCACGGTGGACGCGCTGAAGGCCAAGGGCTTCCAGACCGGCCTGTGGACCTCCACCGGCCTCGGTTCGATCGCCGACGAGGTGGGCACGGCCGGCTCCCGGGGCGTCAAGACGGACGTCGCCTGGATCGGCAGCGGTTACAAGTACGCCTTCGACGGCGTCCAGCAGGCCGTCGACGGCATCGAGAAGAACTCCGACGCCCGCCGCTTCGTCTGGACCGTCGACGGCTGGGCCGGCACCCAGCGCAACGCGGTCGTATGGACCGGCGACACCCACGGCACCTGGGACGACATGCGCTGGCACGTCCCCGCCATCACCGGCGCGGGCCTGTCCGGCCACAACTACGCGGCCGGCGACATCGACGGCATCTTCGGCGGCAGCCCCAAGACGTACGCCCGCGACCTCCAGTGGAAGGCCTTCACCCCCGCCTTCATGACCATGTCCGGCTGGGGCGCGACCAATCCGTCTGCCGGATACCAGGACAAGCAGCCCTGGCGCTTCGCCGAGCCCTACCTCTCCATCAACCGCAAGTACCTCCAGCTCAAGATGCGGCTGATGCCCTACCTGTACACGATGAGCCGCGTCGCCCACGAGAGCGGCGTCCCCAGCACCCGCGCGATGGTGCTGGAGTACCCCGACGACCCGGTGGCCCGGGGGAACCTCACCAGCGGCCAGTTCATGGCCGGCGACTCCTTCCTCGTCGCCCCCGTCGTCTCCGACACCTCCGTCCGTGACGGCATCTACCTCCCCGCCGGTACCTGGACGGACTACTGGACGGGCAGGACGTACGCGGGCCCCGGCTGGCTGAACGACTACCAGGCGCCGCTCGACACCCTGCCGCTCTTCGTCAAGGGCGGCGCGATCGTCCCGATGTGGCCGCAGATGAACCACACGGGGGAGAAGCCCGTCTCCACCCTCACCTACGACATCCACCCGCGCGGTGCCTCCTCCTTCAGCCTCTACGAGGACGACGGCCGCACCCGCGCCCACCAGTCCGGCGCCTACGCCCGCCAGCGCGTCGACGTCACCGCACCGGCCGCCGGATCCGGCACGGTCACGGTCGCCGTCTCCGCGCCCAGCGGCAGCTACGCGGGCAAACCGGCCTCCCGGGGCTACGAGCTCAGCCTCCACGTGGCCACCGCCCCGACCGCCCTCACGGTGGACGGCGCCGCGCTGCCGCGCCTGACCTCCAAGGCCGCCTACGACTCCGCCGCGACCGGCTGGTTCTTCGACGCGTCGGACCGCTCCGGCATCCTGTGGATCAAGACGGGTTCAAAGACGGGCGCCTTCACCGTCTCGGCCACCGGCACCTCCGTGCCCGCCGCCGTCCCCGTCCCGACCACCTCGGCGCCCGTGCCGCAGTCGGCCTGGACCCTCGTCTCCGCCGACAGCCAGGAGACCGCCGCCGAGAACGGCGCCGCCCCGGGCGCCTTCGACGGGAACCCGGCCACCATGTGGCACACCGCCTGGTCCTCGGCCAGCCCGGCACCGCTCCCGCACGAGATCCGGATCGACCTCGGCGCCCGCTACCGCGTGGACGGCCTCGGCTACCTGCCCCGCCAGGACGGCGGGGTCAACGGCCGGATCGGCGCCTACGAGGTCTACGTGTCCGACACCACCACCGACTGGGGGAGCCCGGCCGCCACCGGCACCTTCGCCGACACCGCCGCGGCCAAGCAGATCTCCCTGGCCCCCAAGGCGGGACGCTACCTCCGCCTCAAGGCCCTGACCGAAGCCGGCGGCCGCGGCCCCTGGACCAGCGCCGCCGAAATCACCCTGACCGGCCGCCCGTCCCCCTTCCCGGCCGACGCCACCCTCGTCAACGCCGCTTCCGGGAGCTGCGTGGACCTCCCGCACAGCGCCACCACCCCGGGCACCGAACCCACCCTCTACTCCTGCCACGGCGGCCCGAACCAGCGCTGGACCCTCCAGCCCGACGGCCGCGTCACCGGGCTGGCCGGCGTCTGCCTCGACGGCACCAACCCCGCCAAGGTCACCGTCCAGACCTGCGACCGCGCAGCCGGCCAGATCTGGCAGCCCGGCCCGGACGGCAGTCTGCGTACGGGCGGTCAATGCCTGACGCCGGCGGGTTCCGCGACCGCCAACGGCACCCGCCTCACCCGCACCGCCTGCGCCGCCACCCCGGCGCAACGCTGGACCTTCACCCCCTGACCCGCGCGCGCCCCCGGCCTGGCCCCCCACCAGGCCGGTGGCGCCGCGCGGACCCCCCGCCCGTCCGTCCGACCCGGTTGCGCCCCCCGGCGGCGGGTAGGGGACTGCTGAGGCATGAGCGAGGAGGCTGACATGGAAAGAGGCATCTGGGGATACGGACGTGATGCGGGATACGTGGCGGGAACGGACCTCGTCGGCTACGCGGTCGAGGCCACCGACGGCTCCATCGGAAAGATCGACAAGCACACCGACGACGTCGAACGCTCCTACGTCGTCGTGGACACCGGGCCCTGGATCTTCGGCCGCAGGGTCGTGATCCCGGCAGGTGTCATCTCCCGTGTGGACACGGAGGCCGGGGTCGTACGCCTCTCGTGCACCCGCGACGAGGTGAAGGACTCGCCGGAATTCGCGAAGGACCAGGACGAGGACGAATCGACCTTCGTCAAGCTCGTCGGGAAGTACTACGCCTCCGGTAGGTCCGGCACAATCGGCTGATGAGCGATGAACAGCCCTCCGCGCCCCGCACCGCCGGCACCGACCCCTACCTCTGGCTGGAGGACGTGACCGGCGAGGCCGCCCTCGCCTGGGTCCAGGAGCGCAACGCCGAGACCGTGGCCGCGCTGGCCGACGCCCCCGGCTTCAAGGTGCTGGAGCGTGAGGTGCGCGAGGTGCTGGACGACGACGACCGGATCCCGTACGTCGTCCGCCGGGGCCGCCACCTCTACAACTTCTGGCAGGACGCCGACCGCGTGCGCGGCATCTGGCGGCGCACCACCCTGGAGGAGTACCGCACCGAGCGGCCGCACTGGGAGACCGTCCTGGACCTCGACGCGCTGGCCGAGGCCGAGGGCGAGAAGTGGGCCTGGGCCGGCAGCAGCGTGCTGGCCCCCGCCTACCGGCACGCCCTGGTGATGCTGTCGCGCGACGGCGCGGACGCCTGCGTGGTGCGCGAGTTCGACCTGGAGACGTTGGAGTTCGTCGAAGGCGGCTTCGCCGTCGCCGAGGCCAAGACCCGGATCAGCTGGATCGACCACGACCACGTCTGGGTCGGCACGGACTTCGGGCCCGGCTCGATGTCCCCGTCCGGCTACCCGCTCCAGGTACGCCGCTGGCGCCGCGGCACCCGTCTCGACGAGGCGGAACCCGTCTACGAGGGGCAGGCGTCGGACCTCTCCGCCAGTGGCTGGCGCGACCACACCCCGGGCTTCGAGCGGGACTTCGTCTCCCGCCAGATCGACTTCTGGAACGGGGAGCTGTTCCTGCTCCCGCACGGCCCGGCCGCCCCGCCCGTGAAGATCGACGTACCGGACGACGCGATCGCCTCCGTCCACCGCGAATGGCTGATCGTCCACACGAGGTCGCCGTGGCTCGGGCACATCGCGGGCAGCTTGCTCGCCTTCGACTTCGCGGCCTACCGGGCGGGCGAGCGGGAACCGGCCGTCCTGTTCACGCCGGACGAGCGCACCGCGCTCGCCGGCTACAGCTGGACCCGCCACCACCTCGTACTCGCCACCCGCGCCGACGTCTCCTCCCACCTGGAACTCCTCACCCCCGGCCCGGACGGCTGGAGCCGCGCACCCCTGGCCGGCGTTCCGCCGCTGTCCACGGCCTCGGTCGTGTGCACCGATCCGGACGCGAGCGACGAGTACTTCCTGAACGTCTCCGGCTACCTCCAGCCCTCCACCCTCTACCGGGGCACGGCGGGAACCGCCGACGGCGTCGGCGAGAGCGTCAAACAGGGACCGTCGATGTTCGACACGGCCGGTCTCGCCGTGAGCCGGCACTTCGCCACCTCCGCGGACGGCACGAAGGTGCCCTACTTCCTCGTCGGTCCCCCGGATCGCCCCGGCCCCGGACCCACCCTGCTCTACGGGTACGGTGGCTTCGAGCTCTCCCAGGTCCCGCACTACAGCGCCGTCACCGGCCGTGCCTGGCTCGCGCGCGGCGGGACGTACGTCGTCGCCGGCATCCGGGGCGGCCACGAGTACGGGCCCGCCTGGCACCAGGCGGCCCTCGGCGCCCACCGCGTCCGGGCCTTCGAGGACTTCGCCGCCGTCGCCCGCGACCTCACCGACCGCGGCGTCACCACCCCCGCCCAGCTGGGCATCGAGGGCGGCAGCAACGGCGGCCTCCTCGTGGGCGCGATGCTCACCCGGGACCCGGAACTCTTCGGCGCGGCCGTCGCCCACGTACCGCTGCTGGACATGCTCCGCTTCCACAAGCTCCTCGCCGGAGCCAGCTGGACCGCCGAGTACGGAGACCCGGACGACCCGGCCGACCGACCCCACCTGGAACGCATCTCCCCCTACCACCGGATCCGCGCGGACGGAGCCCCGTACCCGCCGCTCCTCCTGCTCACCTCCACCCGCGACGACCGGGTCCATCCCGGCCATGCCCGCAAGATGGCCGCCCGGCTGCGCGAGCACGGACATCCCGTCCACTTCCACGAGCACCTCGGCGGCGGCCACGCCGGAGCCACCGACCACGGCCAGACGGCCTTCAACGAAGCCCTGGTGCACACCTTCCTGTGGGAGCGTCTGACCCCGCCCCGCTGAACCCGGCCGCCGTCAGGGGTTCGCGTGCGGGTGGGTGCGCGCGATGAGCAGGGCGACGTCGTCGTGGGTGTCGGGGCGGCGCAGGGCCGAGAGCAGGAGGTCGCAGGTCTCCTCGATGGGGCGGTGCGGGCCCGCCAGGAGGTCGGTCAGGGTGAGCAGGCGCGTGTCGATGTCCTGGTCGCGGGTCTCGACGAGCCCGTCCGTGTAGAGGACCAGCTCGTCGCCGGGGGCGAGGAGGACATCGGTGGTGCCGAAGGGGACGTCGCCGACGCCCAGGGGCACCGCCGTCTTCAGCCGCAGGAGCTGCGGGTGGCGGCCGGTCCGCAGGTGCACGGGCGGCAGGTGGCCGGCGGTGGAGATCTGGCACAGGCGGGTGTGCGGGTCGTACACCGCGTAGACGCAGGTGGCCATGGCGTCGCCGAGGTCGGCGGTGGCGGCGTCGAGGTGGGTCAGGACGGTCGCCGGTTCGAGCCCGAGGCGGGCGAGGGCGCGGGCGGTGGCGCGCAGCTGGCCCATGGTGGCGGCGGCGTTGATGCCGCTGCCCATCACGTCTCCGACGACCAGGGCGGTCCGGTCGGCGGTGAGGGGGATGACGTCGAACCAGTCGCCGCCCGTTTCGTCCGCCGCGCCGGCCGGCTGGTAACGGTAGGCGATCTCCAGCCCGGGGGCCGAGCGGGGATGCTGCGGCAGGAGGTGCTGCTGGAGCGCGAGGGCGGTGTGGCGCTGGCGCTGGTACCACCGGGCGTTGTCGATGGACACGGCGGCGTGGGCGGCGAGTTCGGAGGCGAGCAGCACGTCGTCCTGGCTGAACGGCGCGGGATTGCGGGCGCGCTTGAGGTCGAGGGCGCCGAGCACCTGGCCGCGGGCGATGAGGGGAACCGCGAGGTAGGAGTGGACCCCGGCCTCGGAGAGCAGCCGCGCCGCCTGCTCGTCGCGGGCGATGCGCGGCAGGTCCTGCGGCAGCACGTGCGGCACGAGGACGGGGCGGCCCGTACGGGCGCAGCGGGCCACCAGGCGGGTGGGGCCGTAGAGGGCGACGTCCCCGACGGGGTCGGCGGCCTCCTCGGCCGGGGTGGGGTAGGCCGTCTTGACCGCCAGCGCGCGGAACCGTACGGCCCAGGTGTCCGCGCCGTCGCCGGGCCGGGCGCCCGTCAGGATGGTGTCGAGCACGTCGACGGCCGCGATGTCGGCTACTTCGGGGACCACCACATCGGCCAGTTCCCGGGCGGTGATGTCGAGGTCCAGCGTGGTGCCGATCCGCACCGAGGCGTCGGCGATCAGGGACAGGCGCCGCCGGGCATGGGCGGCCGATACGGCCGTACGGTGCTGCTCGGTCACGTCCACGACCGACACGGCGACACCGATCACGTGTGAGGCCTGGTCCTCGAGCCGGTAGATGGACACCAGCCAGGCGTGCTCACCGTCGGAGTCAGCCTCGATCCGGCCGGTGGTGAACTCGTCCAGCATCGGCACGCCGGTCTCCATGACCTGACGCATGCGCGCCTCGACGGCCTCCGCGTCCAGGAAGGGCAGGATCTCGGTGATCCGCTGCCCCAGGTGCCGGTCGGCCGCCACTCCGTTGATGCGCTCCAGGGCGGGGTTGACCAGGACGTAGCGCAGGTCGGTGTCGAGGACGGCCAGGCCGATGGGGGACTGGTCGACGAGGCGCAGGGACAGGGCCAGATCCCGCTCGACCCGGCGCAGAGTGGCCTTCTCGGAGGCGAGGCCCAGGGCGAACAGCCGGCCGTTGTCGGCTTCCAGCCGCATGTTGCGGAACTCCACGAGGACGATCCGGCCGTCCCGGTGCCGGATGGGGAACGCCCCCGCCCACGCGCCCTTGCCGGTCATCACCTGGGCGAACAGGCCCAGCACCACCTCGCGGTGCCGCTCCTCGACCATCAGCTGGGCGGCGTACTGCCCCAGTGCCTCGGCGGCCGTGTACCCGAGCAGCGCGGTGGCCTGGGGGCTCCACAGCCTGATCCTCCCCTCGTCGTCCAGGACGATAGCGGCCACGCCCAGGACGTCCAGCAGGCCGCCCGCCGCCGGAGCACCCAGCTCGGATCCGGCGGTCGGGACGGAGGGCTGCGCATCGGCCATCACCTGCCTCCTCACCCAGACCTCCTTCCATGCTGCGGCCCCACACCCGGGCCTGCGACCCGGTCGCCGCGCGCCAAGAGGGGAAGCGGGGCCCGGCGAGGGCCTTGGAGCGGGGTCAGCCCGGGTACAGGGCGCTCACGCCGAGGAGCTCGTCGAGGCTCTCCTTGATCCGTTCGGGCGTGACACCGCGATCCCCGGTCAGGTGGCTGATCAGGCTCGGGGTGAGCGGGGCCAGCAGCAGGTGGGCCAGGACGGCGGCGTCGGCCCGCGGCCGGATGGCGCCGACCAGGGTCGCCACGTGCGTGTGCATGGCGGTGTACGGGCCGCTGCCGTAGCGCGCGCTGGGGGACGCGGCCTCCCCGGCGAGCATCAGGTTCTGCTGCTCGATGATGCGGTCGGCCAGTGCGTGGAGGAAGGCGCGCAGCCGTTCGGCGGGCGGCGCGTCCGGGCCCAGCGGGGGCGGACCGCTGAGGAAGGCCTCCTGGAACCGGAGCTCGCGGTCGTCCAGGAGGGCGTAGATCAGCTGTGAGACGTCGCCGAACCGGCGGTAGACCGTGCCCACGCCGATGCCCGTGGCGTGTGCGACGGCATTCATGGTGAGCGCCCCGGGTCCCCTCTCGGCCACGATCGCGGTCGCGGCGTCGAGGATCCGCCGGCGATTGCGTGCGGCGTCGGCGCGCTCCACGACGGGCCGGCCCCCGGCGAGCGGCAGTTCGGTGCGGTGCGACTCTCCCACGGCGGCCCCCTGTCCTGTCCTGTCCCGGCCCTGCGAGCGTACCGGACCGCTTGTCAAACGGATGACTATCCGCTTCACTGTTACCCCATGAAGCGGATAGTCATCCGCTTACGTCTCCGGGAGGATCCCTCGTCATGACCACCGCCCCCAAGATCGCCGTCGTCTACTACTCGGCCACGGGAACCGTCCACCAGCTCGCGCAGGCCGTTGCCGAGGGCGCCGAGAAGGCGGGCGCCGAGGTCCGCCTGCGCCGCGCCCCGGAACTCGCACCCGACGAGGCCATCGACTCCAACCCGGCCTGGCGCGAGCACCTCGAGGCCACACGGGACGTCGAGACGGCCACCCTCGACGACCTCACCTGGGCGGACGCGTACGCTCTGGGCACCCCGACCCGTTTCGGCAACGTCTCGGCGCAGCTGAAGCAGTTCATCGACGGCACCGGCGGCCTCTGGGCGCAGGGCGTCTTCGCGGACAAGCCCGCCACGGCCTTCGTCAGCGCCGCCAACCTCCACGGCGGCAACGAATCCACCCTGCTGGCCCTCTACAACACGATGCACCACTGGGGCTCGCTCATCGTCTCGCCGGGGTTCACCGATCCCGTGGTCTACGCCGCGAACGGCAACCCGTACGGCACGGCGCACGCCTCGGCCACCGGCGCGCCCGGCGAGAACATCCTGGAAGCCGCGCGCTACCAGGGCTCGCGCCTGGCGGGCATCACCACCCGCCTCCTGGCCGGCACCCGTGGCTGACGGGCCACGGGTGCCGGCGGTGGGTCAGCGGAACAGCATCGAGGCGCCCCCGGCCTCCGTGGTGACCGAGCCCGGACACAGGAAGCTTCCCGAGGTCTTGGTCGCCGTGAAAGCGCGGTTGAGGTACTTGCGGGTCCCCGCGTCGCGGTCCCAGGTGATGTTCGTGGCCTTGTAGCGGCAGGAGACGAAGCTCTGCTGCCCGGTGATGTCGATGAGGTCGGTCCGGGCGGTGGAGCCGGCGTCGTCGAAGGTGAAGGCGGGGTTGTTGTTGAGGGAGGCGGTGATGCCGCCGCTGCACGACAGGTTGCCGCCGGGCTTGTTGATGGTGGTGCGGTCGACCGTGAGCGCGCTCGGGGGATTGGCGCTGGCGCTCGCGTTGGTCCAGGTGCAGGTGTTGCCCGCCACCACGATGACTCCGTCGACCTTCTGGTCGGCGGCGGGTCCGAGCGCGGTGGCGGTCGTCGCGCTGCCGATCGTGGCCGCGACGGCCAGCATCGCCAGGGCGAGTTTCGAGGTGTGCCTCATGTCGCTCCTCCTTGACACGTCCTTGTGGGGGTGGTGCGAGGGCGGTGCGGAGTGCGTCACGGAGAGTGCCACAGGGGGCTTGAGATGTCATGGCCACATCATGTATTGGCTCGAATGCGCCCTGCGCGCAGGCACGCCCGCCTGCCGGTCGGGTGAGGTCAGAGGACCTCGGTGTCCGTCGGCTCGGCCTCGTAGACGTGGGGGTCGTCGCCCTGCCACTCGATCAGCGCGGACTCGTCACCCAGGACCACCTCGTCGGGGTCCGGTACCTCGGCACGGCGCAGGAACTCGATCACATCAGGGTCGGAGTGTGCGACACCGAGGGCCTGGTCGTGGTCCTGGACGCGCAAGGTCACCCGGCGGCCACCCGAGGGCGAGATGCGGTGTACGACGATCGGCGCGTGCTCCATACGTCCACCCTGGCGCCGGTCCGCCGCGGTCGCATCCGCGCGGGCCCCGCCGTGGCAGGCTGGGACCATGTGCGGCCGTTACGTATCCACCCGCGGTCCCGAGGACCTCACCAGCCTGTTCCGCGTCACGCGGTGGAACTCCGACCTGGTGGTCCCGCCGAGCTGGAACGTCGCCCCGACCGACCCGGTCTGGGCGGTGCTGGAGCGCCCCGACCGGGAGAGCGGAGTGCTGGAGCGGCAGCTGCGCCCCATGAGGTGGGGCCTGGTGCCCTCCTGGTCGAAGAGCCCGTCAGGCGCGGCGAAGATGATCAACGCGAGGGTCGAGACGGTGCAGGAGAAACCGGCCTACCGCCGCGCGTTCGCCAAACGCCGCTGCCTGCTGCCCGCGGACGGCTTCTACGAGTGGCAGACCGTCCCGGCCGGCGCCGGCACGGCGAAGGCGTACAAGCAGCCGTACTTCATCCGCCCCGAGGACGGCGAGGTCATGGCGATGGCCGGCCTGTACGAGTTCTGGCGCGACCCCGAGGTTCCCGACGGGGACGACCCGGCCGCGTGGTGGACGACCTGCACCGTCATCACCACCGAGGCCACCGACGCGGCCGGCCGCATCCACCCCCGGATGCCCCTTGCCCTCGGCCCCGCCGACTACGACGCCTGGCTCGATCCCGCCCACGAGGACCCGCACGCGCTGCGGGCCCTCCTCGCGGCTCCCGCGGGCGGCCACCTGGAGGTCCGCCCGGTCACCACCGCGGTCAACAGCGTCCGCAACAACGGCCCGGAACTGTTGGACGCGGCACCCGCGAGCCCGACGGGCGGCGCTTAGCGGGTCATCGGCTGCCCGCGGCCCGTGACGGGTCCGGACCGGGACGGGGCTGGGCGAGGATCGCCTGGCTGGTGGTCGTGAAGAGCGCCGGGCCGGCTCCGCCGCCGCTGCCCGCCCCCAGCAGTCGGCGGGACTCCGCCGTCGGTGTGACCACGGCCAGCGAGGCTCCCAGCGCGGCGCACAGGTGGTACGTGCGCCGCACCACGCTGTGGACGGCGGCCGAGACGGCGCACCCGGCGAGCTCGACGATCACATAGTCGGCCTGGTGGGCGTGGATGAGTTCCTCGATCTTCAGCGCCATGGCGGCACGGTTGCCGACGTCGATCGAGGTGTTCAGGGAGATGACCAGAACGCCCTGGTCGGCGGCGTGAGTGAGCAACGGCGTTCCTCGATGGCATGCGGGCCGGTGGTGGAGACATCCCAGCGGATAAGCGCCCGCCCCTCCACACGCCACACCCGACCGGTACGGGGGTAGCGGTCGTACGCCGGTTGACGACCGGCGCGCTCGTCTCACGCATCGTTGAAGCCGCGCAGGTCAGCGTCCACGCCCCGGTAGAGGTGATCGACATCCGGGCGCAGATCGAGCATGTCCAGGAGCACGGCCAGCTCCGCGACGTCTTCGGCGTGGCGGGCGACGGTCCGCCGGGCGGCATGGCGATCACTCCCGGCCTCCGCCGTTTCCGGGCACTGTCGGGCAGGGTCCATGCGGATGATCCGACCACGGCCCGCGGGCCGACGCATCACGCGTGCCGCCGTTCGCGCTCCCGGGGGGCGGCCGGGCAGCTTCAGGCGGCCTGCTCGGAGCCGGACCGGGAGCCGGACCGGGAGCCGGACTTCGTACGGGATCCGCCGCGCGTGCGGCTGAGCGCGGCGACGAGCTCGTCGCGCGTCATCGTCGAGCGGCCGGCGATCCCCGACGCCGTCGCCCGCTCGTACAGCTCCGCCTTCGTCAGCCCCTCGAGTTCCTTCGCCGCAGGCGCGGTGCGGACACGCTTCTTCGGCGCGGCGGCCGACTTCCTGCCCTGCCGCACCCCGGGGGCGGCGGCCTTCTCCCGGGTGTCCTTGGGGCTCCTGGCCTGCTCGACGCTGGCGCGCAGCACGTCCATGAGGTCGACGACATCGGTGGACTTCGCCGGAAGCTCGGCCTTCTCCACGGTCTCGCCCGCCTGCTTGGCCCTGATCAGAGCGGCGACCTTGTCCCGGAACGTGTCGCGGAAATCCTCGGGACGCCAGGGCATGCTGAGCGCCTCGATCAGCTGCCCGGCCATCCGCAGCTCCTTCTCGGACGCCTTCGCCCTGCCCGGCAGGGACTCGATCTCCTCTCGCGGATCGCGGATCTCGTCGGCCCAGTGGAGCGTGTGGCAGGTGAGCAGGCCGTTCTCCGCCTTCATCGCGACGAGGTACTCGCGGTTGCGCATCACGAACGTGGCGATCCCGGCCTTCCCCGCCTTGTCGAGGGCCTGCACCAGGAGGCTGTAGACCTTCCCGTAAGCGGGGCCCTTCGGCGCCAGGTAGTACGTCTTGTCGAAGAAGATCGGATCGACCTCGTCCAGGTCCACGAAACCGGTGATGTCCAGCGACTGGGAACGGCCCGGCGCGATCTCCTCCAGCTCCTCCGGCTCGACCAGTACGTACTCCTCGCCCGTGTCGAAGCCCTTGACGATCTCGTCGAGAGGCACCTCTTCACCGGTGCGCTCGTTGACCCGCTTGTTGCGAATACGGTCCGCGGTACCGCGCTGCAACTGGTGGAAGTGGATCGTGTGGCTGTCGGTCGCCGTGTACAGGCCGACGGGCAGGCTGACCAGCCCGAAGCTCAGCACACCCGCCCACACCGGTCGCGCCATGATGACCACCGCCCCGCTTGTCTTTCCAGGCTAGGGGGACGGGGTGACCCGTGCCAGGCGATGCGGCGCAAGCACCGGTCACAGACGTACGGCCTGCCGGCCACCGTCGACCGGCAGTGGAGCGCGACCCGGGCGGTGACCGTCCATCGCTGCGCCGCGCCCGCGTGACCCGGCGCTCCGGATCACCGCGCCCCAGGGTTTAGCTCCCGCCACGGCGGTTAGGCGCCTGGCGGGCCGTGGTCCCGGGTCTTTCGGCACCAAGGCTGTTGAGCAGGGCGGAGGCGACATGCCCCACGACGACGCGTCCGGCGCCGCGCTCCTGCGGGCCGTCACCGCCGAACGCGACGACGCGCTGCGCGCCCTGGCCGACTGGGTCCGCGTCGCTTCCGTCTCGGCCGACCCGGCGCACCACGTGGACGTGATCCGCTCCGCCCGGTGGCTGGCCTCCGCCCTGCGACAGCACGGCTTTCCGCTCGTGGAGGTCTGGGAGACGGACGGCCTGCCGGCCGTGTACGGATGCCGGCCGTGTACGGATGCCGGCCCGCCCGCGACCCGAACGCCCCCACCCTGCTCGTCTACAGCCATCACGACGTGCACGCCGTCAAGGAACAGGAGTGGCGTGAGACCCACCCCTTCACTCCGGTCCTGCGCGAGGGCCGCCTGTACGGCAGGGGCGCCTCGGACGCCAAGGGCCAGGTGATGTGCCATCTGTGGGCCCTACGCGCCCACTTGGCCGCCACCGCGCGCGCCGCACCCGCCGTCACGGTCAAGCTGCTCGTCGAGGGCGAGGAGGAGACCGGCTCCCTCCACATGGCGGATCTGCTCGCCCTGCACCCGGGACAACTCGCCGCCGACGTGGTGATGGTGTCCGACACGATGCTCTGGTCGCTGAAGGACGCCGCCGTGTGCACCGCCGTCCGCGGCTCCGTCAACGCCCACCTCACCGTCCGCGGCGCCCACCGCGACATCCACAGCGGTGCCGTCTCCGGCGCCGCCTCGAACCCCGTCACCGAGCTGTGCCGGATCCTCGGCCGGCTCCACGACGGGCGGGGCCGGGTCACGCTGCCCGGGTTCTACGATCCCGTGCGTGAACTCACGCCCTGCGAACGGGCCGAGCTCGACGCGCTGCCTCCCTTCGACGCCGCCGCCTGGGCCGCCGACACGGGTACGTTCGCCACGCCCGGCGAGGAGGGCCGCTCCGTACGCGAACGCCTCTGGCACCGCCCGTCGGCAGAGGTCGGAAGCGTCATCGGAGGTGAGCCGCGCGAGCCCGTCCGAGGCGTCATACCGGCTGTCGCCTCGGCGGACCTCTTGCTGCGGCTGGTCCCCGACCAGCGCGCGGACGACGTGGCGGACCAGCTGCGGCAGTGGGTCGCCGACCAGGTGCGGGAGGGTTACGAGAGCGACCTCGAGGTCTCACCGACCATCTCCGACCCCTACACGACGCCGGCCGGCCACCCCGCCCTCGAGGCGCTGCGGCAGTCCATGAGCCGGGCGTTCGCGGCCCCGCCCCGGCGGATGGGAAACGGCGGCGCCGCCCCCGCCGCCCAGCTCTCCCGGGCCCTGGACGCCCCGGTGCTGTTCTTCGGCACCGGGCTGGTGAGCGACCGCTGGCACGGCCCCGACGAAAGGGTCGAGGTCCAGGCCCTCACCCAGGGCGCGCACACGCTGGCCCTCTTCCTCCAAGCCCTCTCGCACCTGCCGCGGTAGCCGGCTCGCGTCAGAGTTCCCCGTCCGGTGAGGACGCGAAGCCGATGCATTCGACGTCGATCTGATCGGCCAGTTCCGTCAGCACTCCGGCCAGATCCATGACCGTCTGCTCGTCGCCGCGCATCTCTCCGGCCTCCGTCGCGTGCAGCCAATCGGCGGCGAGGCCTCGCAGGAGGGCGGTGACATGCTCTGCGGGTATCAGCAGGACGCCGCCGTCCGCGGGGATCAGCGGTATGGATACCTGGATCATGAAACCGCCTCCCGGCAATGCGGTCGCGTCTGGGTCGGTGTCGGTTCGTTTCCTCACCCGGCGGCTACCCCGAGGTCCGGGAGGCAACCTAGTGGGCAGTCAGTGGGCGGTCCCGTTCGGGCTGAGGTGGTAGACGGCGAAGGCACGGTCGATCACGGGCATGGCGACATTGCGGACCCGGACCCCTCCCGCGGTCATCCCGTGTTCCGTGCCCAGGTGCGCGTGCCCGTGAACGGCGAGGTCCGCTCCCGCCTCGTCCATCGCCTCCGCGAGGAGGTAGCTCCCGAGGAACGGATAGATCTCCGGGGGCTCGCCCGCCAGGGTGTCGGGCACGGGCGAGAAGTGGGTGAGCGCGATGCACAGGCTGCTGCCCCCGTCGCGGACTTCGCGCAGCGCCCGGCCGAGGCCTTCGGCGCAGGAGCGGGTGTAGCGGACGAACGCCTTCATCTCCGGCTCGCCGAACTCGCTCGCGCTGCGTCCCGCGAAGCCTCCGCAGAACCCCTTGGTCCCCGCGACACCCACCTTCGCTCCGTCGACGTCGAGAACCACCCCGTCGCCCTCCAGAACGTGCACCCCCACCCCGGTCAGTTCCCGGGTGACGGCGTCCTCCTGGCCGCTCTGGTAGTCGTGGTTGCCGAGGACCGCGACCACCGGGACCGGCAGGCCCTCCAGTTCGCCGGCGACCACGCGCGCCTCCTCCTTGGTGCCGTGGCGGGTCAGGTCACCGGCCAGGAGCAGCAGGTCCGCGCACGTGCCGAGGGTGTCGAAGGCGGGCCGCAGCATCCCGGCGCTGTCCGGACCGAGATGGATGTCCCCGACGGCCGCTATGCGGATCACGACAGCTCCTCGGAATGGTCGGGCGGGGTGGAGTGGTTCACGATGAGGTCCTCGTGCCAGGGGACGCCCTCCAGCTCCTCCGCGGCGATCCGCAGGATGACGGCCCGGCACTCCTGGCTGGTGACGCTGCCCCAGATCACGGCCCGGGCGCCGCGCGGCTCGATGCGGATCCCGAGTTCGGCCACGTCCTCGCGCGCGAGCCGGTCGCGCAGGTGCGCGATGCGGTAGTCGATGATCTCGGAGGTGTTCATGGCGTGTCCTTCATGTCCCTCGGGTCCCGCGCGTCCCCCATGTCCCTCTGATCCGTCGAGTCGCGTCGGCGCCCGATGACGCCGAGCCGTTCCAGCAGGTAGAGGAAGGCGTCGGGCAGCGGCGCCGCCCGGTGCTCCCGTTCCAGCCGGTCCCAGTCGATCTGCTCCCGCAGCATCCGTGCCATCGGCAGCAGGTCGCCGAAGTCGCAGTAGTGCTCGCAGAGTGCGGCGAGCCGGCTGTCCATGAGGTCGGTGGGGGACAGGACCGGCATCCACACGGAGTCCACGGACCGGATGGTCGCCCGTTCCAGCAGCTCCGTGCTCACCGGCCTCCGGGCCAGTTCGAAGATCAAGTCGATCTCCTCACCGCCTGAACGCCCCTTGACCAGCCAGTCCTCCGGCGCTCGGCGCATCTCGATCCCGCCGCTCTCCAGGGCCTTGATCGCCGTGTCGGCGTCCTCGGGACGTACACAGAAATCGGTGTCGTGCTGGAACCGGGCGGGCAGGCCGTGGGCGAACGCGGCCACGCTGCCCGCCAGCGCGAACGGCTGCCCGGACTGCTTCAGCAGCACGGCCACGTGCTTGGTCGTCTCCAGGATCGCCTGGGTGTGGTCCTTGGGCAGCCCGGCCTCGGCGGGCGCGGGAGGGTTCAGGCCCTCCGGCGGGGAGGGGCCCTCCGCCATACCGACGGGATGAGCGTTCACGGGGTGCCTCGCTGGTTGACAAGGTGGTCTCACTGGGCCCCATGCACCTAACCCGTCCCGCTGCGCCGAAACCTCCCCGAGCCCGCGGTGCTCATTCCCCGATCGACGCGACCTGCTCCGCGAGCGGCACCGGACCCGGGGGAGTGCCGTCACCGAACGGGCTGCCGCCCAGCTGCTCGCGGTGGTGTGGAGTGAGCCAGCCGGACAGGTCGGGTCCGAGGGGCACGATCCGGGTCGGGTTGATGCCCTCGTGGACGTAGTAGTAGTGCCGCTTGATATGGCCGAAATCGACCGTGTCCCCGAACCCCGGGGTCTGGAACAGGTCCCTCGCGTACGCCCACAGCACCCGGTCCTCGGTGAGCTTCGCGCGGTTGCACTTGAAGTGCCCGTGGTAGACGGCGTCGAAGCGCACCAGCGTGGTGAACAGCCGGATGTCCGCCTCGGTGAGGTGGTCCCCGACCAGGTAGCGGCGGCCGGCCAGCCTCGACGAGACCTCGTCCAGCCGGCGGAACACGTCGCGGAAGGCCGCCTCGTACTCCCTCTGCCCGTCGGCGAACCCCGCCCGGTAGACGCCGTTGTTCACGTCCCGGTAGATGCCCTCCATCACCGCGTCGATCTCCTCGCGCAGCGGCTCCGGGTAGAGCTCGGGGGCGCCGGGGCGGTGCAGGGCGGTCCACTCCGTGGCCAGGTCCAGGGTGATGCGCTGGTAGTCGTTGGTCACGAGCGCGCCGCTCGGCACGTCGACGATCGCCGGCACGCTGATGTTGCCCTCGTACCCCTCGGCGCGGGCCTCGTACGCCTCGCCGAGATAGCGGATGCCCAGTACGGGGTCCCGGCCGCCGGGGTCGAGGGTGAACCGCCAGCTGCGGTCGTCCTGGATCGGATCGGCCACGGCCAGTGACAGGGAGTCCTCCAGACCCAGCAGCCTGCGCGAGACCACCGCCCGGCTCGCCCACGGGCAGGCCCGGCTGACCACCAGCCGGTAGCGGTCCGCCTCCACCGGCCAGCCGTCGCGGCCGTCGGCCGTGACGCGGTCCGTGAACTCGCTCGGAGCCCGCCGGAAGCGTGTCCTTCCGTACGACGCGTTGCCGGTGGGCCCCGCGTCCTCGCCGTCGCGGCTCATCGCCGGCCTCCTTCCGCGAGGTGCCCGCTCTCCCCCTCACCGCGCTGCTACCCGGCCCGGCCCGCGCGCAACAGCACACCTGCCACCGGGCACGGGGAAACGACGGAAGGGCCCGGATCCATGAGGATCCGGGCCCTTCCGGTCAGTAGCGGGGACAGGATTTGAACCTGCGACCTCTGGGTTATGAGCCCAGCGAGCTACCGAGCTGCTCCACCCCGCGTCGGTAAACCTCACTCTACGCCATGGCGGCGGCCTTCCCCGCCACACCCGCTACACCCGCCGGCCCCTCGGCCCGGTAGCGCCCCGGAGTGGTGCCGAACTCCCGGCTGAAGGCGTGCGACAGGGCGTACGGAGTGCCGTAGCCGACGCGGCGGGCGATGGCGGCCAGCGGGTCCGGGGTGTCGCGGAGCAGCCGGGCGGCCAGGGTCAGGCGCCACCAGGCGAGGTACGCCATGGGCGGGCGGCCGACCAGCGGGGTGAACCGGCGGGCGAGGGTGGGACGGGAGACGCCCGCCTCGGCGGCCAGGAGGTCGTTGGTCCAGGGGGCGGCGGGGTCCGAGTGCAGCGCCCGCAGCGCGGCGGCCGCGACCGGGTCGCCCAGTACGTTCGGCCAGGTCCCGGACGCGGTCGCGGTCGCGGCGTCGGCCAGCCAGGAGCGGATCATGTATACGAGCAGGAGGTCGAGCAGGCTGGGGACCGCCGTGCCGGCGCCGGGCCGCTGCTCGCCCAGCTCACGGCCCAGCAGGTCGATGGCGGCGCGCAGCTCGGGGTGGCTGCCCCTGCGGTTCGGCAGGTGGACCACCTGCGGCAGCTCCGCCATCAGCGGGTGGACGTGGCTGCGGTCGAGCCGGTACTTGCCGCACAGCACCTCCACCCCGGCCCCGGCCCCGGCCCCGGCCCCGGGCCCGGCCCCGCGCGGCGTCCTCCCGTCGCGCCATGACTCGAACGGCACCGCCCGTTCCACGGTCACCGGGTCGGCGGGGGCGTCGGCGATCACGTGCCCCGATCCGTGCGGCAGGAGCACCGCGTCACCGGGGCCCAGCGATACGGGGGAGCCGCCGTCGGGCAGCAGCCAGCAGCTGCCCTCCATGACGACGTGGAAGCCCGCGCCGTCGTACGGGGCCAGGCGCGTGCACCAGCTCCCGCTCACCCGCACCCGGTTGGAGGAGGGCCGGCCGATCCGCACGGCCGAGATCGCGTCACTCACGACATCCATGGGCGCAGGGTAGCCGGATCCGATCAAGGGTGAGCCGTACGCGTATCGCCATGAGCCGAGCGGACATTGAGCGGCTCACCGGGCCTTCCTAGGGTCGGGGTATGAACAGCCGGAGCAGCATGACAGCGGGAGCAGCATGAACAGCGGGAGCAGCCAGAGCATCCTCCTCGGGGACGTCGAGGTCATCAGGGTCGTCGAGTGGCAGGGGGCCTTCGGGCCGGCCCGCGGCATCGTCCCGCGGTCCGGGGCCGAGGTGTGGAAGGACAACGAGGACTGGCTGGCGCCGGAGCACTGGCAGCCGGACGAGGACCGGGCGGTCATGGCGTTGCAGACCTGGGTCCTGCGCAGCGGCGGGAAGACCGTCCTGGTCGACACCGGAGTGGGCAACGGGCGCGAGCGGCCCGGGTCGCCGCAGTTCCACCACTGGCAGGGCGACTTCCTGGGCGGCCTGGCCAGGGCCGGTGTCCGCCCCCAGGACGTCGACATCGTCGTCAACACCCACGTCCACGGCGACCACGTCGGCTGGAACACCGTCGACGCCGACGGGGAATGGGTGCCGACCTTCCCCCACGCCCAGTACCTCGTCCCGGCGGCCGACGACTTCCACTTCGGCCCGGACAACGCGTACGGGGGCGGCCTCCACGAGGACGACCGGCTGATCTACCAGGACAGCATCGCGCCCCTGCACCGGGCGGGGCAGGTGGTCCTGTGGGACGGCGTACACCGCCTCGACGAACACCTCGTCCTGGAGGCCGCCCCCGGCCACACGCCCGGCTCGTCCGTCCTGCGGCTCGACTCCGGCGGCGACCGGGCGGTCTTCGTCGGCGACCTCGTGCACAGCCCCGTCCAGATCCTCAGCCCCTCCTGCAACAGCTGCTTCTGCCTGGATCCGGACCGAGCGGCCTCCAGCCGGCGCCGGATCCTCGGGCGGGCCGCCGAGGAACGGGAATGGGTCGTTCCCGCGCACTTCGCCGGCGCGGGGGCCGTGGAAGTACGCCGGGACGGCGACGGATTCACCCTCGGACCGTGGGCCGCCTACGGCGCCGACACGGCGGCCCGCCGGGGAAAACCCCGTGCGGGGGGAGCGCCGCGCTCATAGACTCGCCCCACGCGCTGCCGCCAGGGCAACGCACGTCGTGACACCGAGTGTTGAGAAGGGGAGCCGGCCATGCGTCACCACCGCACCGTCGCCGTCGCTCCCCTGTCCCGGTACGACGTGATCCTCGTGTCTCGCAGGGTGCGGTGCCCGCTGCGCGGCCGGCACCGCATGCCCGTGACGCACCTCTAGGTCCGTCCCTCCCCCCTCTTCTGTCTCCCCCGATACGCGGCTCCCTCCTGCCCGCAGGACAGTCCCGTGCGCCCGGTGGGAGACCGGCGGGGCGGACGTCGGCCTGCCGTCCGGGAATCGCGCCGCCCTCTTCCGCGTCATTCGAAAGGCCCCGGGCCATGCGCGCCAACGACCGCCTCCGCACCACCACTTCCCTCGCCACCGTCCGCAACGTGGGCATCCTCGCCCACGTCGACGCGGGCAAGACCACCATCACCGAGCGCGTCCTCTTCGCGACCGGCGCCATCCACAAGCGCGGCGAGGTCCACGACGGAACGACCGTCACGGACTTCGACGCCCAGGAACGCGACCGCGGCATCACCATCTTCGCCGCGGCCGTCAGCTGCGCCTGGGGCGGACATCGCGTCAACCTGATCGACACCCCCGGCCACGTCGACTTCTCCGACGAGGTCGAGCGCTCCCTGCGGGTGCTGGACGGGGCGGTCGCGGTGTTCGACGCCGTCGCCGGGGTGGAACCGCAGAGCGAGTCGGTGTGGCGGCAGGCCGACCGGCACGGCGTGCCGAGGATCGCGTTCGTCAACAAGCTCGACCGGGCGGGCGCCGACCTCGACACGGCGGTCGCCTCGATCAGGAAACGGCTCGGCGCCGTCCCCCTGGTCGTCCAGCTGCCCATCGGAAGCGAGGACGGTTTCACGGGAGTCGTCGACCTGGTCGCCATGCGCGCGCTGCTCTGGCACGCCGGCTCCGACACGTATGAGACGGGGCCGGTGCCCGAGCCGCTGCGGGAGGAGGCGCAGCGGCGCCGCCACCTCCTGGAGGTGGCGGTGGCCGAACTCCATCCGGAGGCGCTGGAGGAGTTCTGCGCGGCTTCGGCGCTGACCGGGCGGACCCTGGTCCGCGCCCTGCGCGAGCTGACGCTGCGCGGGGAGGGTGTCGTGGTGCTGTGCGGCTCGGCGTACCGCAACCGCGGGATCGAGCCGCTGCTGGACGCGGTCCTGGCGTACCTGCCGTCGCCCGCCGACATGCCGCCGGTGCGCGGAACGGTCGGCGGCGTGGAACGCGAGCGCGCCCCCGACCCGGCGGAAGCGTTCGCGGCCCTCGCCTTCAAGGTGACCGCCACGGCGACCGGGCGGCTCACCTACCTGCGGGTCTACGCGGGCACGCTGCGCAAGGGCGCGTCCGTACTCGACGCCGGCACGGGCCGTACGGAACGGGTCGGCCGGATCCTGCGCGTGCAGGCGGACCGGCACGAGGAACGGGAGGAGGCCGTCGCCGGTGACATCGTCGCGGTGATCGGGCTCAAGGCCGCCCGGGCCGGCACGACCCTGTGCGCGCCGGGAGAGCCGATCGTCCTCGAACCGCCGTCGGTGGCCGAACCGGTCGTGTCGGTGGCCGTCGAGGCCCGCCGGGGCAGCGACACCGGCCGGCTCTCGTCGGCGCTGGCACGGCTCGCCGAGGAGGACCCCTCCCTGGTGGTGCGGTCCGACGCGGAAACCGGCCAGACCGTGCTGTCGGGAATGGGCGAACTGCATCTGGAGGTCGCGGTGGAGAAGATCCGCAGCGGCCACGGGGTGGAGGTCGTCGTCGGCCGGCCGCAGGTCTCCTACCGGGAGACCGTCGTACGCGGGGTCAGCGGCCTGGTCTACCGCCACGTCAAACAGGACGGTGGCGCGGGCCAGTTCGCGCACGTCGTCCTGGACGTCGAACCGATGGAGGAGGGAGGCTTCGCGTTCCGGTCGACGGTCGTCGGCGGCCGGGTGCCCCAGGAGTACGCGCGCGCCGTGGAGGCCGGCTGCCGCGACGCCCTCGCCGAGGGCCCGCTCGGCGGGTTCCCGGTGACCGGGCTGCGCGTCACGCTCACCGACGGGGCGACCCACTCCAAGGACTCCTCGGAGATGGCGTTCCGGGCGGCGGGCCGGTTCGCGCTGCGCGAAGCCCTGAGGGCGAGCACGGTGGAGCTGCTGGAGCCGGTCGTCGAGGTCACGGTGACCGTCCCGGAAGACGGCGTCGGGGCGGTCCTCGGCGACCTCGCGGCCCGCCGGGGCCGGGTCTCGGCCTCGACCGCCGAAGCCGGCACGGCGGTGATCACGGCGTCCGTGCCGCTGGCCGAACTGTTCGGCTACGCGTCCCGGCTGCGCGGCCGGACCCAGGGCCGGGGCACCTTCACCACCCGCCCGGCGGCGCTCGCACCGGTACCCCAGTCGGTCGCGGCGGCGGTGCTGACCCGATAGCCACCCGTGCCCCCACCCCGACCCGAGGGGGCGGGGCACCGGGCACGCCGGGCGTCCGCAGCCCATGGCCCACCAGCCGTTGAGCGGCGCCCTGCTACTCGTGCCGGTTCGACCGGCACGAGTAGAAGGAGCGGCGAGGTCGCGTTACGCGACGGCGGTCCCCTCGAGCTCGACCATCTGGCCGGGGATCGCCAGTCGCGTCACCCCGAGCATCGTGGTGGTCGGCGCCACCTCGGCGGCGCCCAACCGCGCCGCCAGCACGCCGTAGTGCTGGAAAAGCAGATCGACGTCGGTCGTGTAGACGTTGAGCCGGACGAGGTTCGCGAGAGACATGCCGGCCTCGCCGAGCACGGCCTCCACGTTGTCGATGCTCAGCGCCAACTGCGCCGCCATGTCACCGTCATGCTGGGGCTTTCCGTCGCCGCTCATCGCGGTCTGCCCCGAGATGTACAGGGTCCGTGTGTGCCCGGAGACGACCTCACCCTGGTTGAAGCCCATCTCCACCGACCACGTCACCGGGTTGACCGCCGTTCGTTCCACTGCCACAACAGCTCCATTCGATTCATCGGGAGTACGTACGTCCATCGGCCCGGCAGCCGCCGGCTTCGACGTCGCGTCAACGAGCCTCCCAACAAATCACGACACCCTCAGTCATGTATTCCGTTAAAGTTCTCGTATGCGCGCCGACCGGTTGGTCTCACTGGTGCTACTGCTGCGCCAGCGCGGTCGGCTGACAGCGGACACGCTGGCCCGCGAGCTCGAGGTGTCCACCCGCACCGTGCTGCGCGACATCGAGGCGCTGTCCGCGGCCGGCGTCCCGGTCTACGCCGAACGCGGCAGGCACGGCGGTTTCGTGCTGTCGCCCGGTTTCCGGACCGAGCTCACCGGACTGAACCACGACGAGGCCCTCGCCCTGCTGACCGCCGGATCGGGGCGCGGCGAGCAGGTGTTCGGCCTCGGCTCGGCGCTCGCTTCGGCCATGCGGAAGGTGGTCGACGCGCTGCCGGAAAGCCACCGGGCCTCCGCGAGCGACGCGGCCCGGCGCATTCTCGTCGACCCGGAGAGCGACCTGCTCTCACGCCGGCTGGTCACTGAGGACGTACCCGACACCACAATGATCGAGGTCAGGCGCGCGGTGCTCACCGGACACAAGCTGCGCATCCACTACGCGGCCACGGGCCAGACACCACAGTGGCGCACGGTGGACCCGATCGGCCTGGTCACCGTACGCGACCGGGGCTACTTGCTGGCCACGAGATCTGGCGCGGACCGCACCTACCGGCTGTCGCGGGTATTGGCCGCCGAGGAACTCCCCGAAGCGGCACAGCGACCCAACCGGGTCGATCTGGACCGGATCTGGCGGGAACGCTCCGCGCGGTTCCTCTCCGGCGGCGACCACATCACCGTGCTGGTACGGGTGAACCCGGCGCGGCGGGAGGAGCTCCTGGACACCGCGCTGGCCGTCCGCGCGGAAGAACCCGACACAGACGGCCGGCTGCGGCTGGAGGTGACCTTCCAAGATTCACGACACGCCGAATGGGCGCTGTGGCAGCTCAGCATGGACGCGGAAGCCCTATCCCCGCAGTCGTTGCGCACTTCCCTGCGCAACCGCGCCGCCGCGATCGCCACCCGCTACGGAGACTCATCCTGAGATTGAGAAGCCGACTCATTCGGGGGAGGCTCACACCGGACCCTCCGCACCTCAATCTGAAACGATCAGTTAGGGGAGCGCCCCGCTCACACCGTCGGCGATCATCATCCACATCGGCTGGCCCCCCGTACCGAAGGCCGAGGCCAGGGCGTAGCCGATCGACGCGTCCACCGGCCGGACCTCGGCGCCCTCCTTCCATTCGGCGATGACCAACTCGTCACCGTCCGAGGAGAAATCGCCGATGCGTAGGCCGTCGCGGGTGAGGCGACTGCTGGGAACGGAGTCCGGGACCAGGCGGTAGTCCGCTCCGTCATACTTTACGTCCACCCGGTACGAACGCCTGCTCAGGCCGCCCTTCGCCGGCTTCAGCTCGACTTCCCGGCCGTCGATCCTCATGGTGAGCCGAGCCGGGTCGCGGGTGCCGATGGCGGTCCGCGGGTCCACTTGCGACTCGGGGTCACGCTCCAGGGTCACGCGGGGTATGCCTTCGCCGTCCACCTCGATGCGGTCCTGGCCGTCCTGCCGGACGGTGATCGCACCGAAGTGCGTGTCGACGACGGGCCTTCGGTCCGGGTACGGGTCGTTCATGGGTGAAGTCCTTCAGTGCGGTGCGAACTGGCGGTACATCACCCATTATTCGGCCCCACGCCCGCTCCCGCTGCCGACCCGTCAGGGGGTGGCGAGGACGGCTTCCGCCATCGCCTGCTCGCCTGCGGCATTGGGGTGGAACGGCGCGGCGGCGTTCGTGACGAGCGGTTCCATCCAGCGCGTACCGGCCGGCTTGCAGATGTCGTGGCCGATGGACTTGGTGTAGGTGTCGACGTAGACGGCGCCATGTGCGGCGGCCTGGGAGGCGATCATCGTGTTGAGCCGCTTGTGGGTGTCCCGCAGCCAGGGGGCGTCGCCCCTGGCTATCGAGACGACCGACGGGCAGTTGGTGCCGTCGTCGGGGAGGATGGCGGGGTAGCCCGTGACCAGGATCCTGGCCCGGGGGGCGCGTTGACGTATGCCGTCGAGGGTGGCGGCGATCTTCGGGGCGGTGGCGTTGACGGCGGCGGCGAGCTGGTCGGTGCCGGTCCAGGTGTAGCTCGTCTTGCAGGGCGAGCCGCCCGGGTTGAACGCGCCGAGGGTCACGCAGCGCAGGATGATGCCGGCGAAGCCGACGTCGTTGCCGCCGATGGTGAGCGTGACCAGATCGGTGTCGGCGCTCAACGCGTCCAACTGCGGTGGTGCGGAAGCGTTCTGAGCGGAGGTCATGTGAACGGTGGTGGCGCCTCCGCAGGTGACGTCCTTGTGGGCGGCGGGGGCCAGTGCGGCGTTGACCAGCGCGGGGTAGTTGCGGTGTGAGCGGGCGCAGGCGGAGTCGACCTGATCCGGCACTCCTGCCCCGGAGGCGTACGAATCGCCCAGAGCCACATAGCGGTTGAGGGCGGTGGACGCGGTGGACGCGGTGGCGCCGTGGGCGTCGGCGGCCGAGGCGGTGCTCGCGCCGAGGCCGGTCGTGGCGGCCAGGGCCGCCGAGGCGGCGACGGCGGCTACGGTCGTGCGGGCAGGACGACTCGATCGGACTGATCGCATGGCGGTGCCTCTCAGGGTGGGGGGAGGGAACGCGAGGGGCTGCGCACGGTTACCCGTCGGTTTACTCGCACGTAATATGTGGCCCATGTGACGGGACGTCAAGACTCCGCGCACGGGCGGCCGTACAGGGCCCCGACAGCGGCGCGTGGTGGGATCCCTACGAGGCTGGTGGGCCCGCGGGTGGGGGAGTGGCGCCCCGGCTCGGGTTCTGGGGGCTGTTCGACCCGATCGGCGTCGGGCCTCGCGTCTTCACGCCGTCAGGGCCGGTGGTTGCGCCCGTGCCGTGCGCGGCGCCCTGCCGCGCTGACAGCCGTGCTCGTCAAGGCTGTACGGGCGCGGCCCCCGGCAGTCGGTCCTTGGCCTGCCGGGCTCGGCTGACCGGGCCGAACACGTCCCGGTCGTTGAGGAACCCCTCCAGCGCGAAGGTCGCGGCGCCCCGGCTCACCGCGTTGTACGGCAGCGCGCTGCGGGACAGCCGCATCGCGCGGAACGGCAGGGGAAGCGCGTGCCGGGCCACCGACTCGCGGGTTTCCCCGAGCAGTTGCTCGCCGAGCCGGTCGACGACCTCGCTGCCGAGGACGACCACCTCCGGGTTGAAGAGGTTGACGAGGTTGGCCACGGCCGCGCCCAGATAGCGGCCGGTCTCGGCGATCGCCGCGGTGGCGGCCGGGTCGCCGTCGGAGGCCGCGCGGGCCAGTGCCTCCAGGGCGGCCGCGTCCTCGTCGATGTGCGGAGGGTTCCGCGGCCCGCGCGCCTGGTCGTCGGCGGACGCCCCGCGCCAGGTCCGGACGATCCCGCGCGTGCTCACGTACGCCTCGACGCAGCCCCGGTTGCCGCACGTGCAGAGGCGGCCGTCCAGGACCAGGCAGGTGTGGCCCCACTCGCCGGCGCTGTTCGTTGAGCCCCGGTACAGGGCGCCGTCGACGGCGATGCCCGCGCCGACGCCCGCGCGGAGCGTGACGACGACGAGGTTGTCGACCTCGCGTCCGGCGCCGAACCACATCTCCGCGACCGTGCTCGCCTTGAGCGGGTTGTCCAGGTACAGCGGCATCTCCAGCCGCTCGGCGAGCAGGGCCCCCAGCGGCACGTCGTGCCAGGCCCAGTACGGTGAGAACGCCGATACGCCGCCTTCGCGCTCGACCATGCCCGGGACGCTGACCCCGGCGCCCAGGACCCGCTGACGGTCCATGCCGGAGCTGCTCAGCAGGTCCTCGACCGCCGCGGCGATCTGGTCGACGACGTCGGCCGGCCGGACCTCGCCCTGGGGGAGCCCCCGGTCGACGGTGTGCAGGACGCTCAGCGCGAGGTCGAAGAGTTCCGCGTGGACGGCGGTCTCGGCGATGTCGATGCCTATCAGCGCGCCGCGGTTCGCGTTGACGGCGAGCCGCGCCCGTGGACGGCCGCCGCTGGAGCCCTCGTGGCCGGCTTCCACCAGTACGCCCGCCTCCAGCAGCTCGGCCGTGAGGTTGGCGACTGTGGCGAAGGACAGGCCGGTGGCCGCCGCGATGTCCTGCCTGCTCAGGTGCGCCGGGCCGGCGTAGACGCGGCGCAGTACCTCGAACCGGTTCAGGCGGCGAATGTCCTGCGATGTCCGCTTGATCATCACATCTGTCCTTCGCTTCGGCCGGGATCTCCGGTTCGGGTGCGCCCAGCTTATTCAAGGGATTGGAAGAAGTGGCCCCCGGATATTTACAACCGTTAGACGAACCCCTAGCTTTACTGGCGGAACCAGGAGGTCCGATGCTGCGACTCACAGCCGTGCCCTGCTCACCACCGCCCGGGCAACTGTCCGAAGGCCCCGTCTGGGACGGCCGACAGCGCGAACTGCTGTGGGTGGACATCCCGCGGGCACTGATCCACCGGGGCGCCCTCGTCCCGCGTCCCGACGACCCCGCCCTGCCCGATGTGTCGTCGTACGGCACGGTGGCCCTGGACCGGCCGGTCGGCGCCGTCGTCCCCTGCCGGTCGGGAGCGCTCCTCGCCGCCACGGGCATGTCCGTGCTGCGGCTCGACGGGCAGTGGCCGCCCGCTGCGATCGCCACCATCGGCCTTCCCGACGAGGGCACGCATCCGCCGCGGCGGATGAACGACGCCAAATGCGATCCCCGCGGGCGGCTGCTCGCCGGGACGAAGGCCTACGACGACACCCCGGGCGCGGGAAGCCTCTACAGCCTCGGTCCGGCCGGACTCGTCACCCTCATCGAATCCGTGACCATCTCCAACGGCCTGGGCTGGAGCCCGGACGGGCGGCTGCTCTACTACGCCGACAGCCCCACCGGCCGCGTGGACGTCTTCGACTACGACCTCGACAGCGGGGCGATCGGCGGACGCCGGCCCTTCGCCACGCTCGACGGGGGAGTGCCCGACGGACTGACCGTGGATGCAGAGGGCCGCGTCTGGGTGGCGGTCTGGGGGGCGGGCGAAGTCAGGGCCTATACGCCGGACGGCGCCCCGTACGCCGTCGTTGACGTTGCAACCTCACATGTGACCAGCTGCACCTTCGCCGGGCCGGAACTCGACGTCCTCGTCATCACCACCGCCGCCGCCGAGGGCCTGACCGACACACAGCTGCGCGCCGAACCGGACGCCGGACGGCTCTTCGTCTGCCGACCGGGTGCCACCGGCCTCCCCGCCACCCCGTACGACGACTCCCGCGCCGGCGCGCACCCCGCCGACGCCCGCCCGACCAGCCCCTGACGAAGAGAGAACCCCGCCATGTCCCGCACCGACCCCCACGAGGCGGCCGCCATGACCGACCTCCGGGCCGCCCTGGACGCCGTCCCCGTCATCGCGATCCTGCGGGCCACCGCCGCCGACCGCTTCGCCGAAGTCGCCGACACCCTCCGGGCGGAGGGCATCCGCGCCGTCGAGTTCACCCTGACCACCCCCGGTGTCCTGGACGCCCTGCGCGAGTACGCCGACGCCGCGCCCGCCGGGCTCGCCCTCGGCGCGGGAACCGTGACCACCCCCGCCGACGCCCAGCGCGCGGTGGAAGCCGGTGCCGGCTACCTCATCACCCCCGCCACCGGCCTCGACGTCATCGCCGAGGCACGCAGGCTCGGCGTGCCCGTGCTCCCCGGCGCCCTCACCCCCACCGAGATCCTCACCGCCTGGCGGGCGGGCGCCGCGATGGTGAAGCTGTTCCCCGCCTCGGTCGGCGGACCCTCGTACCTGCGGGCGATCCGGGCGCCCCTGCCCGGCATACCGCTCGTCCCCACCGGCGGCATCGACCTCGACGCGGCACCGGCCTACCTGGCGGCGGGCGCCGCGGCCCTCGGCATGGGCGGCCCGCTGATCGGCGACGCCTGCGAGAGCGGCGGCGACCTCGGTGCCCTGCGGGAGCGTGCGGCCCGGCTCCTCGACGGGATCCGCCGATGACCGAGCTCGTCACCCTCGGCGAGGCCATGGCCGTCGTGGCCGCCACCGAACCGGGGCCACTGGCCGGCGGAGCCACCGCGCGGCTGGGCTTCGCGGGCGCCGAGGCCACCGTCGCCATCGGCGTCAGCCGCCTCGGACACTCCGCCGCCTGGACCGGCCGGATCGGCGACGACGCCGCCGGGACGATGATCTGGGCAGGCCTGCGGGCCGAAGGCGTCGACGTGTCGCACTGCCGCATCGACCCCACCGCGCCGACCGGCCTCATGCTCCGCGAACGCCGCACCGCCGACCGCCTGCGCGTCACCTACTACCGCGACGGGCTGGCCGGGTCCCGCCTGTGTCCCGAAGACCTGGACGCGCGCCTGATAGCCGGAGCCACGGTCCTCCACGTCACCGGCATCACCCCCGCGCTCAGCGCATCCGCCCGGTCGGCCGTGCGGGGCGCGGTCCGGATCGCCCGGTCGGCCGGGGTCACGGTGTCCCTCGACGTCAACTACCGTGCCCAGCTGTGGAGTCGCGGGGACGCGACCGCGGAACTCGCCGCCCTGTTGCCGCTCACCGATGTCCTCTTCGCAGGGCCGGAGGAGGCCTCGCTCCTCGTGGACGAGGACGAGCCCGCGCGGATGGCCGAGGCGCTCGGCGCCCTCGGTCCCCGCGAGACGGTCATCAAGCTCGGCGCGCGAGGCGCGCTCGCACGCGTCGGAGCCGACGTCCTCCTCCAGGAGGCCGTCCCCGTCACCAGCGTGGATCCCATCGGGGCCGGGGACGCCTTCGTCTCCGGCTACCTCTCCGGCCTCCTCGACGGCGCGGCCCCCGCCGAACGCCTGCGGCGCGCCGCCCTCTGCGGGGCCTTCGCCGTCTCGGTCCCGGGCGACTGGGAAGGGCTGCCGCGCCGCGGCGAACTCGGACTCCTCGACAGCCAGGACGTGAGCCGCTGAGCCGCCCCGGCTCTCCCATCGCCCCCGCACACCGACAGGAACACCTACATGAACCACTTCTCGGGCAGGACCGCCGTCGTCACCGGCGCCGCCTCCGGAATCGGCGCCGCGAGCGCCGAACGACTCGCCGCCCACGGCGCCGCCGTCGTCCTCGCCGACATCGCCGACCAGGCAGGGGAGGAAGTGGCCGCCCGCATCCGCTCCACCGGCGGCCACGCGCTCTACGTGCACTGCGACGTCTCCCGCGAACAGGACTGGGCCGCCCTGCGCGAGCGCGCCCATGCCCGGTTCGGCCCGGTCGGCATCGTCCACAGCAACGCCTTCACCCACACCCCCGCCCCCGCGCACGAACTCCCGCCCGAGAGCTGGGACCGGGAGCTGTCCGTCAACCTCAAGGCCCTCTACCTCGCGCTCCGCACCTTCCTCGACGACCTGCGCGCCGAGCGCGGCAGCCTGATCGCCACCTCCAGCGTGCACGCCGACTTCGGCCTCCCCGGCTACCCCGCCTACGCCGCCTCCAAGGGCGGCATGTGCGCCCTCGTACGGCAGTTCGCCGTCGAGTACGGACCGGAGATCCGCTTCAACTCCGTCCTGCCCGGGCCCATCCTCACCGACGTCTGGGACGACGTGGCGGAGGAGGACCGCCGGATGTCCGCCCGTGCCACCGCCCTCGGCCGGCTCGGCCGGCCCGAGGAAGTCGCGGCCGCCGTCGCCTTCCTGGCCTCCGACGACGCCGCGTACATCACCGGAACCAACCTCGTCGTGGACGGCGGCTGGACCGTGAAGAAGGAGTCCAAGTGAAGATCACGTCCCTGCGCACCTACCTCGTCGCCCCCCGCTGGTGCTTCCTGCGCATCGAGACCGACGAGGGCGTCACCGGCTGGGGCGAGCCCGTCGTCGAGGGGCGGGCCCACACCGTCGCCGCCGCCGTGGACGAGCTTGCCGACCACCTCGTCGGCAAGGACCCGATGCGCATCGAGGACCACTGGCAGGTCCTGACCAAGGGCGGCTTCTACCGCGGCGGCCCCGTGCTCTCCAGCGCGGTCGCCGGCATCGACCAGGCCCTGTGGGACATCGCCGGCAAGGCCCTGGGCGTCCCCGTGTGGCAGCTGCTCGGCGGAAACGTCCGCGACCGGGCCCGCGTCTACAGCTGGATCGGCGGCGACCGCCCCGACGAGGTCGCCGGGGCCGCGCTCGACCGCAAGGCACAGGGCTTCACCGCCATCAAGATGAACGCATCGGCGCAGCTGCGGCTCATCGACACCCCCGAGGCCGTCCACGGCATCGTGGAGCGGGTCGCGAGCGTCCGCGAGGCCGTCGGCGACCGCTTCGACATCGCGATCGACTTCCACGGCAGGCTCACCAGCGCCATGGCCCGACGGGTCCTGCCGCTGCTGGAGCCCTACCTGCCGCTCTTCGTCGAGGAACCGCTCGTCCCCGAGATGAGCGACCACATCGGCGACATCGTCCGCTCCACCAGCATCCCGATCGCGACCGGCGAACGGCTCTACTCCCGCTGGGACTTCAAGAAGGTGCTCCAGCAGGGCATCGCCGTCGCCCAGCCCGACCTGTCCCACGCGGGCGGCATATCGGAGGTGCGGCGCATCGCCGCCATGGCAGAGGCGTACGACGTCTCGCTCGCCCCGCACTGCCCGCTCGGGCCGATCGCGCTGGCCGCCTGCCTCCAGGTCGGCTTCGCGACACCGAACCTCCTGATCCAGGAGCAGAGCCTCGGCATCCACTACAACACCGGCTCCGACCTCCTCGACTACCTCGTCGACCGGTCGGTCTTCCAGTACGACGACGGCCACGTCGCACTGCTCACGGCCCCCGGCCTGGGCATCGAGATCGACGAGAAGGCCGTGGAGCGCGCCGCGGAGAGCGGCCACCGCTGGCGCAACCCGGTCTGGCGGCGGGACGACGGCTCCGTGGCCGAGTGGTAGGAGCGGGAACAGCCGTAGGGGGCGGGCTCGTGAGAGCCCGCCCCCTACGGGGTTCGGTACGTCGGATCAGCGGTGACCCAGCCAGCTCGCCGCCGGCAGCAGTCTGCTGTCGTAGTCGAACAGGGCCTGGTTCTCCCAGCCGTTGCCGGAGGAGGGGTCGGCCGGGTCCCAGCCGTTGCCGGTGACCGCCGTCCAGGTCGGCTCCCAGTAAACGACGCCGAGGCCGCGGCCGTTCGGCACGGCCTCGACGACGTTCATCACGTCGCGCAGCCAGGCGGCCTGCCCGGCCGCGCTCGCCGGGTAACCGGGGATCAGTTCCGCCGTGGTGTCGATGATGTTCTCGTGGCCGTCCTCGCTGTCCAGCCGGAAGGCGTACGCCGTTTCGGCGACCAGGACCCGCTTGCCGTAGCGGGCCGAGATGTCGTCCAGGTTGGCCTGGAGGGCGGACAGCGGTCCGTGCCAGTAGCCGTAGAAGGACAGGGCGATGACGTCGAAGCCCACGCCTTGCGCGGTGGCGTTGTCGAACCACCAGCGGTACAGGTTGTTGTCGCCGCCGTGGGCCAGGTGGAGGGCGACCTGGGTGGACGAGGAGACCGCCTTGGCGGCGGACGCGCCGGACTTCAGCAGCCCGGCGAGCTGCGACCAGTTGTCCGAGGAACCCTCCGGCCAGAGCATGCCGGTGTTGATCTCGTTGCCGATCTGCACCATGTCGGCGGTGGTGCCCTGCGCCTTGAGGGCGTTCAGCACGTCGTAGGTGTGGTTGTAGACGTCCGTCCTCAACTGGCTGTACGAGTGGGAGGCCCAGACGGCCGGCTTGGACTGGGCGCCGGGGTCGGCCCAGGTGTCGGAGTAGTGGAAGTCGACCAGCAGCTTCATGCCCTGCGCCTTGATGCGCTGGGCCGTCTGCAGGACGCGGGCCTTGTTGTTGTAGCCGTCGGCCGGATTCACCCAGACTTTGAGCCGGCCGTAGTCGGCGCCCGCCGACCTCAGCAGGGCGAGCCCGTCACCGGCCGCGCCGCCGCTGGAGCGGTAGACGCCGCCGAGGTCCTCGCTCTTCTTCAGCGTGGAGACGTCGACGCCCCTGACACTGAGACCGGTCGACCCGGGCGTGAAGGTGAGGTCGTCGACGTTGATCCAGTTCCCGGCGCGGGCATCGGAGTTGATGCTCACCGTGCACTGCCCGCCGGTCACATTGACCGAGGCGACCAGGCGTATCCACGCCCCGTTGAGAGTGGGCGGCAGGTCGGTGCGCTGCTCCGCGCCGCCGCAGTTGCGCAGAGCGAGGTAGGCGGAGTTCTGGCCGCCGCTGGAGCGGACCCACGCGGTGAGCGTGTGGCTCCCGTTGGCCAGGCCGGACAGGTACTGGTACGTCTCCACCTTGTACGCGGACGAGGACCAGTGGGACAGGCGGCTGCTGCCGCCGTGTCCGCCCGCCTCGGCGAACGAGGCCGATTCCTGACCGGTTGCGGAATAGCTCGACCAGCTCGAAGTCCCGGACTCGAAACCGGGGTTGGCGAGAGTGGAGGCGGCGTGTGCCTGCCGGCCCGGTAGTGCGGTGATCAGCAGGGCGCCGAGCACGGATACGGCGGCGGTTCTGAGCAGGGTACGAAGAACTCCTCGTGGCGGGGCGTGCATCGTCGCTGTCCCTTCGACGGTGGGGGGATCGTGCGGATGGACCCGGGGACGGCCGGCGGCTCCGCGGCCGCCCCCGGGGGCTTGTGGGGGAGAGGGCAGGTCAGGGGTCGAGCCGTACGACCTTCACCGCGCCCGCCGGCACGGTCAGCCGGCCGGCGACCCGCTCACCGCCGGTCAGCTCGGTGCCCGGCGCGTGGAGCGGCACCTTGGCGTCGTGCGCGGTGTGGTTGAGGGCGAAGAGGTACTCCCCGCCCTCGCCGCGGCGGCGCACCACCTCGACGTCACGCGGCAGTTCGGTGCGGGGCGCGATGCCGGCGTCCTCGCAGGCGGCCTCCAGGACCGTGTCCAGCGCGCCCGCGCCGAGCCGGGAGGCCACGTACCAGGCGGTGCCCCGGCCCAGGCGGTGCCGGGTGACGGCGGGGCCCCCGGCAGCCGGGCCGTCGGCGTACGCCCACACGGTCTCGGCCCCGCGCGGCACCACGAACTCGGTCCACACGTCGGCGCTGAGCGAGGCCTCCCCCGGGCCGGTGATCCGTACGGTCTCGCCCTCACCGAGCGGCGACCACTCCTCGACGCTCAATCCCAGCACGTCGCGCAGTACACCGGGGTAGGCGCCGGGGTGTACGGCGTCGTGCTCGTCGACGATGCCGGAGAAGTAGGAGACGACGAGCGTGCCGCCGTCCTCGACGTAGCGGCGCAGATTGGCCCCGGCGGCCTCGGACGCGAGGTAGAGCGCCGGTACGACGACCAGCGGGTAGGCCGACAGGTCGGCCTCGGGGTGGGCGAAGTCGACGGTCAGGTGCCGGTCGTAGAGCGCCTCGTAGAAACTGTCGGCGCGCTCGCGGGCGTCGTGGTCCTCGCTGGGACGCCACTGAAGGCTCTGCGCCCACCAGGACTGCCAGTCCCAGACCATGGCCACGTCCGGGACGGTACGCGTGCCCCGCAGCTGCGACAGCGACCCGAGGTCGGCGCCGAGGCGGACCACCTCGCGCCAGATCCGGGAGTCGGTGCCGGCGTGCGGCAGCATCGAGGAGTGGAACTTCTCGGCGCCGGCCCGGGACTGGCGCCACTGGAAGAACAGGGCGCCCTCGGAGCCGCGCGCCACGTGGGCGAGCGAGTTGCGGGCCATCTCGCCGGGGCGCTTGGCGGGGTTGCGGGGCTGCCAGTTGACCCCGCTCGTGGAGTGTTCGAGCAGCAGCCAGGGCGCGCCGCCCGCGACCGAGCGGGTGAGGTCCGCGGCCATGGCGAGGTTGACGTGCGTGCGCCGGCCGTCGGTGATCAGGTAGTGGTCGTTGGTGACGAGGTCGACCTCGCGGCCCCAGGCCCAGTAGTCGACGGAGTCGCACTGGCTGAGGGCCGTCATGAAGTTGGTGGTGACGGGGACGCCCGGCGAGAGCCGGTGCAGGATGTCCCGTTCGGCCGTGAAGTTCTCGCGCATCGTGGCGTCGGCGAAGCGGCGGTAGTCGAGCTGCTGCGCGGGATTTCCGACGGTGGGGGTCAGGCGTGGCGGGTCGATCTGCTCGTACGAGGTGTAGCGCTGGCCCCAGAAGGCGGTGCCCCAGGCCTCGTTGACCGCCTCGACCGAGCCGTGGCGGGCGTCCAGCCAGCGGCGGAAGTGCGCGGCGCAGGTGTCGCAGTAGCAGGCGCTGACCGGTACGCCGTATTCGTTGTGGACGTGCCACAGGGCGAGGGCGGGGTGGTCGGCGTAGCGCCGGGCGAGCTCGGTCGTGATGCGGGCGGCGGCCTCGCGGTAGGCGGGGGAGCTGTGGCAGATCGCGCCGCGCGAGCCGAAGGCGTAGCGGACGCCCTCGCGGCTCACGGGCAGCGCGTCGGGGTGGGCGCGGTAGAACCAGGCGGGCGGGGCCACCGTGGGCGTGGCGAGGTCGACCTGGATGCCGTTCTCGTGCAGGAGGCCGAGGATCCGGTCGAGCCGGCCGAAGTCGTGGGCGCCGGGCTCGGGTTCGAGCAGGGCCCAGGAGAAGATGCCGACGCTCACCAGGGTGACTCCGGCCTCGCGCATCAGCAGGACGTCCTCGCGCCAGACGCTTTCCGGCCACTGCTCCGGGTTGTAGTCCCCGCCGAAGGCGAGCTGGCGCAGGCCCGGGCGGGGCGGGGTCTCCGGCATGAATCTCTCTCCTGAAGCGTCAAAATCTGCAACTTGTGTGAACGTGCACAGTCGTTGACCGATGCGATAGCGCAATACAACTGCACGTGATCAACCATTGACAAGTGTCCGGGACGTTTCTCTACTGTGAACGCTCACAGACGCATGATCGGTTTCCGCGTAGGAGCGGAAACCTCTTCGGTCAGGGAGAAGCCCCATGTCCCACATGCTCCACCGTCGCCTTACGGCCACCGCCACAGCCGTCGTCATCGGCGCGGCCGCGCTCACCGCCTGCGGATCGGCGGACGAAGACGAAGCCGCCGCATCCGGGCCCGTCTCGCTCACCTACTGGGCCTGGGCGCCCGGCATCGACAAGGTGACGGACCTCTGGAACCGGCAGAACCCGGACATCAAGGTCACGGTGCAGAAGCAGGCCTCCGGGGACGACCTCGTCACCAAGATCATCACGGCGGCCAAGGCCCACCAGGCCCCCGACCTCGTCCAGGCCGAGTACCAGGCCCTGCCGACCCTGGTCAGCAACGACGCCCTCGCCGACATCTCCAAGGAGGCCGACGCCGCCAAGGACGAGTTCGCCCCCGGGATCTGGCAGCAGACCACCCTCGGCACCGATGCCGTCTACGCGGTCCCGCAGGACTCCGGGCCGATGATGTTCTACTACCGGGCCGACCTGTTCCAGCAGTACGGGCTGAGCGTTCCCACTACCTGGGACGAGTTCGCCGAGACCGCCCGCGAACTGAAGAAGAAGGCCCCGGACAAGGCGCTGACCACCTTCTCCTCCAACGACTCCGGCCTCTTCGCCGGCCTCGCCCAGCAGGCGGGCGCCAAGTGGTGGACCAACGACGGCCAGAAGTGGAAGGTCGGCATCGACGACGCCGCCACCAAGAAGGTCGCCGACTTCTGGGGCGGCCTGGTCAAGGAGGGCGCCATCGACAACCAGCCCATGTACACCCCCGCCTGGAACAAGGCCCTGAACACCGGCGAGCAGATAGCCTGGGTCAGCGCGGTGTGGGCCCCCGGCACCCTGACGACCGCCGCACCCGACACCAAGGGCAAGTGGCTCATGGCCCCGCTCCCGCAGTGGTCCAAGGGCGCCGGTTCCACCGGCAACTGGGGCGGCTCCAGCACGGCCGTCACCACCGACTCCAAGAACAAGGCGGCCGCCGCGAAGTTCGCGACCTGGCTCAACACCGACCCCGAGGCGCTCGCCGCCCTGGTGAAGGAGAGCGGGATCTACCCGGCCGCCACGGCCGCCCAGACCAGTGGCGCGCTCGCCCAGGCGCCCGACTTCTTCTCCAACCAGCCCGACTTCTACACGCGGGCCGCCGAGATCACCAAGACCACCGCTCCCGCCGCCTGGGGCCCCAACGTCAACGTCGCCTACGCCGCCTTCAAGGACCGGTTCGGCGAGGCGGCCAAGAACAAGTCGGACTTCGCGGCGGCCCTCGCCGGGATGCGGGACGCCACCGTCGCGGACCTGAAGAAGCAGGGCTTCGGGGTCGCTCCGTGACCGTGCCGCCCGCCACCGCCACCGCGCCCCCCACCCGCCGGGGGGCGCGGCGCCCGGACGGAAGGTACCGGGCCAAGGCAGCCCCGTACGGCTTCCTCCTGCCGGCCGCCGTGCTCTTCCTGCTCTTCTTCGCCCTGCCCATCGGCTACGCGCTCTGGCTCAGCCTGCGCAAGGCCGAGGTCCAAGGCCTCGGCCTCGGCAAGGGAGCCCGCACCGAGGTCTGGGCGGGCCCGCAGAACTACACCGCCGCCCTCACCGACCCGGAACTGGGCCACGGCGCCCTGCGCGTCCTCGGCTACGGCGTCATCGTCGTGCCCGTCATGCTCGGCCTGGCCCTGCTGTTCGCCCTGCTCCTCGACACGGAGCGGGTGCGGGCACGGTCCTTCTCCCGCCTGGCGATCTTCCTCCCGTACGCCATCCCCGGCGTCGTCGCGGCGCTGCTGTGGGGCTTCCTCTACCTGCCGGACGTCAGCCCCTTCCACTACGTCCTCGACCGCGCGGGGCTGCCGCAGCCGGACCTCTTCGAAGGCGGCCCGCTCTTCCTGGCGCTGGCGAACATCGCCGTCTGGGGCGGCACCGGCTTCAACATGATCGTCATCTACACCTCCCTGCGGTCCATCCCGGCCGAGGTCTACGAGGCGGCGAAGCTCGACGGCGCCACACCGCTGCAGATCGCCCTGCGCATCAAGATCCCGATGGTGGCGCCCTCACTGGTGCTGACCTTCTTCTTCTCGGTCATCGCCACCCTCCAGGTCTTCAGCGAGCCGACGACACTCAAACCGCTGACCAACGGCATCTCCACCACCTGGAGTCCGCTGATGAAGGTCTACAACGACGCCTTCGTGAACGGGAACATCCACGCCGCCTCCGCCACCGCGGTGGTCCTCGCCCTCGCGACCTTCCTCCTCTCCTTCACCCTGCTCAGGGCCTCCCGCTCCGCCACGAACCAAGGAGGGAAGCGGTGACCACGCTGGACACTCCCGAACGAGCCGTCCCCGAAGCGGCCACCCCCGAAGCGGCCGTCCCCGCGCGGGCCCGCCGTACGGCCCGTGACACGGCCGCCCCGCGCCCCCGCCGGATCGCGCTCCTGCCGACGGCGGCCCTGCTGCTCGGCGCGGTGTACTGCCTGCTGCCCGTCGCCTGGGTGGTGGTCGCCGCCACCAAGTCGGGCACGGAACTGTTCTCCACCTTCACCTTCCTGCCGGGCAGCGGCTTCGCCGACAACCTGACGGACCTCGACGCGTACCGCGACGGGATCTACTGGCAGTGGATGGGCAACTCCGCCCTGTACGCCGGCCTGGGCGCCGTCCTGTCCACGATCGTCTCGGCGATCACCGGCTACGCGCTGGCCCTCTACCGCTTCCGCGGCCGGGAGACCGTCTTCAACGTGCTGCTCGCCGGAGTGCTCATGCCCCCGGTCATCCTCGCCATCCCGCAGTACCTGCTGATGGCGAAGGCAGGCATGACGGACACCCACCTCTCGGTGCTGCTGCCACTGATCCTCTCCCCGTACGGCGTCTACCTCGGGCGGATCTACGCCGAAGCCGCCGTCCCCGTGGAACTTGTCGAGGCGGCCCGGATGGACGGCGCCGGCGAATGGCGGATCTTCCTGCGGATCGCCGTCCCGATGATGTCCCCGGGCCTGGTGACGATCTTCCTCTTCCAGTTCGTGGCGATCTGGAACAACTTCCTGCTGCCCTACATCATGCTCGGCGACGACACGAAGTTCCCCATGACGGTGGGGCTGTTCACCCTGCTCGCACAGGGTTCCGCCACACCCGCCCTCTACACGCTGGTGATCACCGGCGCACTTCTGGCCATCGTGCCGCTCATCGCCCTGTTCCTGGTCATTCAACGGTTCTGGAGCCTCGACCTGCTCTCCGGGGCCGTAAAGTCCTGATCGCAGGGAACGAGGGGAAACCACACATCATGAACCGCGCTACAGACGGCAAGCGACGATCGGTGACGATCCACGACGTGGCGCGCGAGGCCGGCGTCTCGCGCGGCACCGTCTCACGGGTCCTCAACGGCGGGCACTACGTCAGCCCGACGGCGCAGAGCGCCGTCAACGCGGCGATCCGCAAGACGGGTTACGTCGTCAACCGGCACGCCCGCTCGCTGATCACCGGCAAGTCCGACTCGGTGGCGTTCCTGCTGACCGAACCGCAGGAGCGGTTCTTCGAGGACCCGAACTTCAACGTCCTGCTCAGAGCCTGCACCCAGGCGCTCGCCGCCCAGGACATCCCCCTCCTGCTCATGATCGCGGGCACCGACGCGGAACGGCGGCGCAACCTGCGCTACATCAAGGCCGGACACGTGGACGGCGTCCTGCTCGTCTCCAGCCGCTCCGGCGACCCGGTCGGCAGCGAACTGGACGCGGCGGGCGTCCCCGTGGTCGCCTGCGGCAAGCCGCTCGGGCGCAGCGCCAAGGTCAGCTACGTCGCGGCCGACGACCGGGAAGGGGCCCGCGCGATGGTGCGCCACCTCCACGAGTCCGGGCGCCGCCGGATCGCCACGGTGACCGGCCCGCCGGACACCCCCGGCGGCGTGGAGCGGCTCGCCGGATACCGCGACGTGCTGGCCGAGAACGGGCTGCCCGTCGACGAGTCGCTGATCGTGCGCGGCGACTACAGCCGCGCGAGCGGCGAGGCGGCGGCCGAACTGCTGCTGGAGCGCGCGCCCGATGTGGACGCGGTGTTCGTGGCGTCCGACCTCATGGCCCAGGGCGTCATGGACACACTGGCGCGGGCCGGGCGCCGGGTGCCGCAGGACGTGGCGGTGGGCGGCTTCGACGACTCGCCGGCCGCCCTGTCCACGCGTCCGCGACTGACCACCGTGCGTCAGCCGTGGGACCGGATCAGCAGCGAGATGGTGCGGATGCTGCTCGCCCGGATCGCGGGGGAGGAACCGTCCGCCGTCATCCTCCCGACCGAGCTGGTCCACAGGGGCTCGGCCTGACGCGGTGACGCGCTGACGTGGTCGTGCGGTGGCGGCGTACGCTCGTCGTATGGGCACTCGACACCTCGTGCGCACCTGGGAGATCCTGCCCGGCCGGGGATACTCGACGGCTTGGGCCGACCTCTCCGGACGCGCCCTCACCGCGCGGGGGCGCGCCGTGGGACTGGTCCCGGAGCCGTACTGGCTGACGTACACGCTGGAGACGACAGAGGAGTACGTGACCTCGCGCCTGTACGTCACCGTCGAAACGGAGGCGTCGGCCAGGACGCTGGACCTGCGAAACGAGGGGGGCCGGTGGACGGTCGACGGCGCGCACCGGCCCGACCTCGAAGGCGCGCTCGACTGCGACCTGGGCCTGTGCCCGCTGACCAACACCATGCCCGTACTGCGGCACGGCCTGCACCGCCGTCCCGGAACCGGACCGAGCCATTTCCTGATGGCCTGGGTCGCGGTCCCGGGTCTCGAGGTCAGCGCGGACCGGCAGACGTACACACATCTGGCCCGCGCCGAGCACGGCGCGCGCATCCGCTACGAGTCCGGTGATTTCCGCAGCGATGTCGAGTTCGACGACGACGCGCTGGTCCTGGACTACCCGGGCCTGGCCGGCGCCCTCACGCGCTGACGCCCGGACCGCGATCTCGTGGCATGCGAGTTCCTCTCCTTGGGCTGGTAGGGGAGCGCGGGTGGAACGAGAACAAGTTCTGTACCAGTGGGAGCGCTCCCACTATGGGGAGGGGGCCTCTGGCGGTCAAGGTGCTTGAAGAGTCGAAGAAAATCGACGCGGTTTCTTGACGACCCCTCTGTTGCTTGACGGGACTTGCCGCTACGGTCTGCACCACCAGTGGGAGCGGTTCCATTTCAGTCGGCGCGTCGTCAGCGCGCCCGAACTGCAAGGAGTCGCTCATGCGACACCCCCCGCGTTCCCGATTATCCGCACGACCGCTCGCCCGACCGTGGGCCGGACTACTCGCCGGCCTGGTCACCGTGGTGGCGGGAGCAGCGCTCACAGGAGCGAGCGGCGCTCTCTCCCCGGACCTGTCCCCGGCCGCGGCCGCGGCCGCTGCCCCTGCGTGCACGGTGGAGTACTCCGTCGTAGGCCAGTGGTCCGGCGGTTTCCAAGGGTCCGTCACCATCACCAACAACGCGGCCGCGCTGAACGGCTGGAGCCTCGGCTTCGGCTTCCCGGACGGCCGGCAGGTCACCCAGGGCTGGGGCGCCAAGTGGTCCCAGTCAGGGACTTCGGTCACGGCCGTCAACGAGAGCTGGAACGGTTCGCTCGCCACGGGCGCGAGCGTGACCGCCGGTTTCCTCGCCTCCTCCCCGGGCGCCGACCCGGCGCCGCCCACCGCGTTCACGCTGGGCGGCACCCTGTGCGACACGGACTCGCCCGGCCCCACCGAACCGCCGGGGCCGACCGACCCGCCAGGGCCCACCGATCCGCCCGACCCGGGCGGCGGTGCGCCCGAACTGAGCGTGACCGGCAACCGCCTGGTCGACCAGAACGGCGCCACCCGCCGGCTGCTCGGCGTCAACCGCTCCGGCGGCGAGTACATGTGCGTCCAGGGCCACGGCATCTTCGACGGCCCGGTCGACGACGCGTCCGTGAAGGCCATCGCGGACTGGAACGCCAACACCGTACGCATCCCCCTCAACGAGGAGTGCTGGCTGGGCCTCGGCAACATCAAGCCCGAGTACCGGGGCGCGAACTACGTCAACGCCGTCAAGGACCTCGTGCGCCGCACCCTGGCCCACGGCATGACGCCCATCGTCGAACTGCACTGGACCTGGGGCCAGTACACCGGCAACTCCGCCGGCTGCTCCGACGTCCACGCCTCCTGCCAGAAGCCGATGCCCGACGCCCAGTACACCCCGGCCTTCTGGACCTCGGTGGCGGACACCTTCAAGGGTGACGGCCGCGTCGTCTTCGACCTCTTCAACGAGCCCTACCCGGACCGTGCCACGTCCACCGCCACCCAGGCGTGGACCTGCTGGCGCGACGGCGGTACCTGCCCCGGCATCGGCTACGAGGTCGCCGGCATGCAGGACCTGCTGGACGCGGTACGGGCGACCGGCGCGAGGAACCTCGTACTGGTTCCGGGGATCGCGTACTCGAACGACCTGAGCCAGTGGCTCACGTACGCGCCCACCGACCCGGCGGGCAATCTCGCCGCCGCCTGGCACGTCTACAACTTCAACACCTGTTCCAACGAGGCCTGTTGGAACTCCACGCTCGCGCCGGTCGCCGCCCGGGTCCCGCTCGTCGCGGGTGAGATCGGCGAGAACACCTGCGCCCACGCGTTCATCGACCGCGTCATGAAGTGGTTCGACGACCGCGGCCTCTCCTATCTCGGCTGGACCTGGAACACCTGGGACTGCTCCTCCGGTCCGGCCCTGATCAGGAGTTACGACGGCACACCCACCGCATTCGGCATCGGGCTGCGCGACCACCTGCGCGCCCTCGACTGAGAGGCACACCCCATCATGAGCCGCACGACCACCGCACCTCCCCGGCGCCGCACCGCGCTGCTGGCCGCCTGCACCCTGATCGCCGCGGCCGGCGCCACCGCCACCGCCCTGAGCGGTCCGGCGGGAGCCGCCGGACCGGGCTGCACCGTCGCCTACAAGATCACCAATCAGTGGAACACCGGCTTCGGCGCCGACGTCACCGTCACCAACACCGGTGATCCGGTGAGCGCGTGGACGCTGGAGTGGTCCTACGCCGGCAACCAGCAGGTCACCCAGGGCTGGAACGCGGCCGTCACCCAGGCCGGGACCGCCGTCACCGCCAAGAACGTCTCGTACAACGGCAGCCTCGCCACCGGCGCCTCCGCGTCCTTCGGCTTCAACGCCTCGTACAGCGGCAGCAACGCCGTCCCCGCGACGTTCAAGCTGAACGGAGTCACCTGCAACGGCGGCCCCGGCCCGACCCCCGGCCCGACCGAACCGACCGACCCGCCGACGGATCCCCCGGCCGGCAGCCGCGTCGACAACCCGTACGCCGGAGCCAAGGTCTACGTGAACCCGGAGTGGTCGGCGAAGGCCGCGGCCGAGCCCGGCGGCAGCAGGATCGCCAACCAGCCGACCGCCGTATGGCTGGACCGCACCGCCGCCATCGCGGGCGTCGGCGGCGGCATGGGCCTGCGCGCCCACCTGGACGAGGCCCTGAAGCAGAAGGGCAGCGGCGAACTCGCCGTCCAGCTGGTGATCTACAACCTGCCCGGGCGGGACTGCGCGGCGCTCGCCTCCAACGGCGAACTCGGCGCGACGGAGATCGACAAGTACAAGACGCAGTACATTGACCCGATCGCCGCGATCCTCGGCGACCCCAAGTACGCGGGCCTGCGGATCGTCACCACGGTCGAGATCGACTCGCTGCCGAACCTGGTCACCAACACCACCCCCCGCCCGACCGCCACGCCGAACTGCGACGTCATGAAGGCGAACGGCAACTACATCAAGGGCGTCGGGTACGCGCTGAACAAGCTGGGCGCGGTCGGCAACGTCTACAACTACGTGGACGCCGGCCACCACGGCTGGCTGGGCTGGGACGACAACTTCGGGCCCTCCGCGGACCTCTTCAAGCAGGCGGCGACCGCCGAGGGCTCCACGATCGGCAAGGTGCACGGCTTCATCGTCAACACCGCCAACTACAGCGCGCTGAAGGAGAACCACTTCACCATCGACGACAGCGTCAACGGGGTCTCCGTACGCCAGTCGAAGTGGGTGGACTGGAACCGGTACACCGACGAGCTCTCCTACGCCCAGGCCATGCGGGCCAAGCTGGTCTCGATCGGCTTCGACCCCGGCCTCGGCATGCTGATCGACACCTCCCGCAACGGCTGGGGCGGCACGGCCCGCCCGGCCGGCCCCGGAGCCCGGACCACCGTCGACACCTTCGTGGACGGAGGCCGCTACGACCGGCGCATCCACCTCGGCAACTGGTGCAACCAGGCGGGCGCGGGCCTCGGAGAACGGCCGCAGGCCGCTCCGGCCGCGGGCATCGACGCGTACGTGTGGGTCAAGCCGCCGGGCGAGTCGGACGGGTCGAGCGCGCAGATCCCGAACGACGAGGGCAAGGGCTTCGACCGGATGTGCGACCCGACGTACACGGGCAACCCGAGGAACAACAACCACATGTCCGGGGCACTGCCGAACGCGCCCCTGTCGGGCAAGTGGTTCTCCACCCAGTTCCAGGAGCTGATGAAGAACGCCTACCCGGCGCTCTGACCCGCCCGACCTGACCTGACTCAGGGAAGGGCCGCCGAGCCCCTGCCCGCGGCAGCCGGCCGCGGGCGGGGGCGAAGCGCTGCCGGGCGCCGCGCGAGTATCCCCAAGTGAGCGGCTATGTAAGCTGTTTTCCGCACATCAGTTCTCATCTGCCGCAAGACTCATGGGGGATCACGCATGAACCCGACCACTCGCAACGCCGCCGTCGTCGCGGCCGCTGTCGTCGCTCTCACCGGCGCGGCCACCGCCGGTGCCGCCGGCCTGGGCGCGCCGGACGACCAGGACGGCATCACCGTCGTCGCGCACATGGGCATGCTCTCCGCCCCCGTGGCCCCGGCCGCCGGCAGTGACCTCGCCGTGGTCGAACACGGATAGCCGACCCGGCATGAGCGACCGGCCGGCCACCGCGGTGGCCGATCTGCCCGTGGTGGAGAGGCTGGTCGAGCTCTCCACCCGGCTGCAGCGGATGTGGGAAGCACGGCCGACGGTGACGTTCCCGGGCTGGGGCCACCCGTTCCGGTCCCTGGCGGAGCTGCTCCCCGAGCAGGACGTCCTCTTCGCCGACCGGAATCCGCAGATGGTGCCGCTGCTGTGGTACCCCGCCCTGCGCTCGCAAGGATCCGGCGGCTCGGTGATCGAGGTCTTCGACCACCTGCCGGGGGAACGGTCCGCGTCCCCGCTGATGCTGCGCCGGCGCGACCTCGCCGGGCTCTACAGCTGGGCAGTGGTCACCGCGTCGGCGCTGCGCTGGATCCGCGAAGTCACCGACGGCTCAAGTCTGTTGGAAGTGGGGGCCGGATCGGGCTACTGGGCACGTCAGTTGTCGGTCGCCGGCCTCGACGTCGTCGCCACCGATCTCCATGATGTCGAGGCCAACGGCTTCACGCACGGTTTCCGTTACACCACCGTCCAAAGGCACACGGCAGCCGATGCCGTACGCCGCCACCCCGACCGCGCCCTGCTGCTCGTCTGGCCCCCGCCCGCGGACCCCATGGCGGCGCAGGCCCTGCGCGCCTACCGCGGAGAGGTGTTCCTGTATGTCGGGGAGGGCCCCGGCGGGATGTGCGCCGATGCCGCCTTCTTCGCCGAACTGCGCCGCCACTGGGTCGCCCGGGCCACCTGCCCGCTGACGGTTCGCTGGCTGGGCCACACCGACCGCCTCACGCTCTACCGCCGCCGCTGACCGGAGGTGGCGATCAGCGGTCGCGCCCGCCCAGACCCGCCTCGTGGGCGGCGATCGCCGCCTCCACCCTGTTGCGTACGCCGAGCTTTCCGAAGATCGCGCTGACGTGCGCCTTCACCGTGCCCTCGACCAGCTGGAGGCGCGCGGCGATCTCCGCATTGGACAGCCCGGTCCCGAGGAGTGCCAGGACCTCGTTCTCCCGCTCGGTGAGCAGCCCCACCGGGCACCGGGGCGGCATCGCGCCCGCCGGACGGCCGTCGCGCAGTCCGGCGATGACCCGCGCGGCCACCTTCGGCGAGAGGTACGCGCCTCCCGCGGCCACCGCGTGCACACCGGTCAGGAGTTCCCTGGGGTCGTCCGCCTTGAGCAGGAAGCCCCTGGCTCCTTCCCGCAGGGCCCGTGTGATGAACTCGTCCTCGCCGAAGGTGGTCAGCATGATCACTGCCGTACCGGGAAGGTCGCGGTGGATCGGCGGGGCCGCGGCGATGCCGTCGAGCCGCGTGGTCCCTCCGTGCCCCGTACGCGTGCCTGATCGCAGGCGTGCTGGTCACGGGAGTCTTCACCTTCTAGTTCGCCGTCGCCGTGCTGGCGATGGCCATGGTGACCAGCGAGTACGCGACGGGCAGCGTACGCACCTCGCTGCTGTGGGTGCCGGTGAGGAACCACGTGCACCTGGCCAAATCTCTCGTGGCCGCCGCGGTGGCCTTCGCCGCCGGAGTCCTGTTCGCCGTCCTCGGCATGGCCGTGGCCTGGACACCCTTCCGCGGGCACGCCGCCCTCGACCCGGGCAAGGCGATCGCCCAGACCCTGGCGATGGGCCTCTACTGCGCCCTGATCGCCGTACTCGCCGTGGGAGTGTCCTTCGCCCTGCGGACGGCCGCCGGAACACTCCCGGCGGTCATCGTCCTGATCTCCGTGCTCCCGAGCATGTGCACCGCGCTGGGTGGCCCTCTCCTCCTGGCGGTCAACGGCTACCTCCCGCAGACCGCGGGCGGCCATCTCATGCTGAACGACGGCCGCGCCCCCTACCCGCCATCGGCCGCGATCCTGATCGTGGTTGCCTGGACGGTCGCCGCCCACCTGGCCGGCCGTCTCGTCCTGCGCCGGCGCGACGCCTGAACGAGGCCGTCGCATGCGCTCTCGCCGGGACCACCCGGCATGATGAACCGTCTTACCTCGCACACCCCACAGACAGGAACGACAGGCATGACCAGCGGGAATGGGAACGCGGCCTACGAGATCCGCCCCGGAGTGCCGGACGTCCAGACGTACCGGCGGCTGCGCGGTGAGACCGGGCTCGGCGCGAAGAGCGTGGAAGGCTCGGCGATCGGACTGCCGAACTCCTGGTACTGCGTGACGGTCGAGCACGGCGCCGAAACGGTGGGCATGGGACGGGTCGTCGGGGACGGCGGATGCTTTCTGCAGATCGTCGACATCTGCGTGCTCCCCGCCCACCAGGGCCGAGGCCTCGGCAAGCTGATCATGGCGGACCTCTCCGCGGAGCTGGAGCGCCGTGCGCCGGAAGGGACGTACGTCTCCTTGATCGCCGACGGCGATGCCCGGCACATGTACGCGCAGTTCGGCTTCGTCGAGACGGCGCCCGCGTCGGTCGGGATGGCCCGGTTGATCCCGCAGGCCCGGTGAGCGCGAGGCCGGCGACGCGAACGCGGCCGGGACCGTCATCCGCGACGTGGCCCTGTGGGCCACGCTGTCGGGCTCCGGTTTCTTCGCGTACTGGGAACAGACCGCCCGGGCCCGCTATGCTGTTCCTGCCCCTGCTGACCCTGGCGGTGGCGGTTCCCGGCAGCCGCAGGCGCCCTGGCGCGGCCGTGTTCCTGCTAACACACTGTGCGCCGTGGGCATGGCCGGGACCACGCCCACGGCAAGCCCGTACCTGCTGGCGCTGGGCGCGCTGACGTACCTGCTCGGCGTCAGATCGGCCGCGACCAAGCCCGTGCTCCTGCTGTTCGGCGCCTGCATGACGGTCGACCTCGCGCTGTGCGCCGTACTGCGCGTCGGCGCCGTGTACTGGTTCTACGCGGTGTCGATGCTGCCCCTGGCCCTGGTGGTGCCCTGGCTGGCAGGCCGCTACCGGCAGGCCCGCCTCGCCTGGTCCGTGACGGCTGGGAGCGGGCGCGGGGCCTGGAGCAGCGACAGCGCGTCGTCGCCGAACAGGCAGTTCCGCTACGTACCGGACATCATGAGGGCACAGCCCGCACCACCCGGCACGGTGTGCGAGTTCTACCGCTCGAACACCAACCTCCTGGACCAGGTCGACGTCTACCGGCTCTGCTACACCGACTCCCGCCTGATGACCAAGGACGTACTGCGGGACGGGGTGCCACCGGACACGAGGTCCGGTGGCACCCCACCCGTGCGGGAGCGCCCCGCTTACGGCAGCTTGGCGAAGGGGGACAGGAACGCGCGGGCGCCGGGGGTGTCCAGGCGGTACGAGACGTTGGTGGCGTAGCACGGGCCGTCACCCGTGATGGTGGTGGCGACCAGGGTGTGCTTGCCGCCCAGGGTGGCGAAGTTCGGCCCGCCCGAATCGCCGTAACAGGCCCCGCCGTTGCCCTGGGGTGCGGTCATGGCCAGGCGGACCCAGGCGTCGTTGAGGGCGTTGAAGGTGACGGGTGCCTTCATGCGGACACCGCCGCCGGGGTGGGTGTGGCCGCCGGGGCCGCGTACGGCCTCCTGGGTGCCGTACCCCGTGACGGAGAACGGCGTGTCCCGCAGCCCCTGCGGGCCCAGCGCGTCGAGCGCTCCGGCCTTCGGGAGCGTGGCGGGGGTGAAGGACCAGCGGGCCTTGACCTGGGCGGTCGGCAGCTCGATGACTGATATGTCGTGGTTATCGGAAGCGGGGCCCGGGTACGCCGGGTGGTTGTGGGCGGCGCCCTCCACGGCGACGGCCCGCGCCACGGCCGCCGGGTCGCCGGGGTGCTCGGCGCCGGCCTTGTCGAGGCCGGCCTGCACGTCCTGGTCGAGGGAGACGTAGAACCTCACGTTCGCCGGCCAGTCGGTGGTGCAGTGCGCGGCCGTCAGGAAGGTGTCCGCGTCGATCATGGTGCCGGAGCAGACCCAGTCGACCCGGTCCGGGGTCGCGGGGTCGTCGTCGTTGTCCCATGTGGCGACGAGGGCACCGACCTCGGTGCGCTCCGGCGCGGGGGTCGCGTTGTACGAGTTGATCGCTGAGGACGGCAGAGCCGCGCCGAGAACGAGCGCGCAGGCGGCGGCGGTGACGGCACTCAGGCGTAGGGGGACGGCAGTCAAGGCAAACCCTTCGAAGTCGTGGGGCGGGGGTTCTCCTGTGGGGTGATCGATCGACAGTGAAGCGGTCGCCGGGCCGTGCGGCAAGAGTGCCGGGGATCTTTGGTCCTCGCTTGACCGATGTCCTGTTGAAGAAGGGAACTTGGGGAGGATTTGCGGTCGGCGCGGCCCGGGGCGGCGCGGCCCGGCGCGGCGACGGCGCGAAGTCGGGTAGAGGATGAACCTCATGCGGATCCGCATCGAAGCAACCGACCTGCCGGGCCGCACCTGCGCGGCCGGCTCCGGCTTCCCGGGCTACACCGGCATCCACGTCGCGGTGCAACGCCGGGACCGGCGGCGGAGCTTCTCGACGCCCCCGGCCGTGGATACGGCCGCGGACGCCCCCCCGTGCCGGTCAGCCCGGCAGGTGAGCCTGACGTGAGGCGCACTTCCACACCACGGCCCGGGTCTGGCCGGAGGCGGTCACGGCGCTGCCGGCCGCCCGGTCGTCGTCGGACATGGCGACGGCCTCGGTGGCCTTCCCGGCCGACAGCCGGGGCAGCGCCAGCAGAGGCCCCGAGCCGGGCCACAGCACGGCCTGGTCGGCCCCGTTCGCGGCGTCCTCCGGGTGGAACCGGGCGGTGCCGACGGCCACACCGGTCGAGGGGCTGATCCCGTCGAGACTCGCGTACGGGTGGGTGCTCAGCCGGCCCGGCGAGGTGCCTGGGGTGCCGGGCGGGCTGGTCCACACCCACGGCGTCCACTGGTAGCCGGGCCCGTACCAGTCGCTGCCCACGATCGTGCCGTCGGCCGCGATGTCCGTCACCCAGCTGGTGTTGTGGCCGCCGCCGGCCTTCGGGAGGACCTGCGCCGCGCTCCCGTCCCCCGGCCACAGAACGGGGTAGGACTCCTCGACCCGTCCACCGGTGTCCGGTTCCACCCTCTGCACCGTCGCGACCACGTCACCGCGGGAGTTGATCCCGCCGATGGTCAGGACGTACGTGTCCGGGCCGAGCTCCTCGGGAATGGTGAGCGTGCGCTCCACCGCCCCGTCGGCGTAGACCCGGATGGATCGGTCGCCGTACCCTCCCGCGACCACGCGGCCCGCGTCGTTGACGTCCAGACCGCCGCTCCACTGCGTGGCGCCGGGCAGCTCGGTGACGGAGGCGTCGCCCGCCCGGTAGGTGAAGTCCACCTGGTGCGTGGTGCCGTAGGGCCGGTACCGGCCGGTCATCAGACCGTTCTGGTTCACCCCGACCAGCTCGCCCTCGGCCCGGCTGTCGGGGACGGGAACCCGGTGCACCGCGGTGCCGGTCCAGTAGACCGCCTTGCCCCGGGACGAGCCGACCGACAGGGCGCCGCGGCCGAGGGCGCGTACGCCCTCCTTCGGCCAGGACACCTCGGTGCCGGGCAGCGCCCCCAGCGCGGTCAGCGCGGGCTCGCAGCGCGCGGCGGCGTTCGCCGTGGCCGGTCCGGCGGCCGTGACCAGCCCGGCCAGCGCGACCGCGGCACCGATGGCGGCCATGGTCTTCCTCATGTGGGTCCCCCTGGGTCGTACGTACGGGTGCGTATGCGTGAGCGTGCGTGCTCATGCTGCCTTCGAAAGGGGACGGACGAGGCCGGAATGGTACAGACCGCTTCCGGCCGGCCGGCACTCCTCAGACGCTCCGCAGCAGAGCGGCCACCAGGCGCTCGGTCGTCTCCCGGGGATCCGTCGGGACGTCGGGGCTGCGTGTCATCAGCAGGTGGTGCACCGTGCCGACCAGGGCGAGCGCGATCGTGGCCGCATCGGCATCCGGCGCCACCCTTCCGAGGCGCAGTTCGGCCTCCAGGTAGGCGGTGATCGCCTCCTGCATGGCGGCGAATCCCGGCGCGCCGGACCGCAGCGCCTGGCGGGTGTGCAGGGAGGCGCCGGGGCGGGTCATGGCCAGGCCGACGACCGCGGGATCCAGGGAGTCCAGCAGCGCGAGCGCGACCTCGGCCAGATTGTCGGCGACGCCGCCCTGCCCCACCCGGGCGGCCAGCCCCCGCGCGTGCCGGGCGCTGCGGGCGAAGCGGTCGAGGACCAGTTCGGCGACGAACTCGTCCAGTCCGGCGAAGTGCGTGTGCAGGACCCCCTTGGCGCACTCCGCCTCCGCCGTGACCGCACGGCTGGTCAGCGCGGCCGCGCCGTCTCGGGCCACCACCCGTTCCGCGGCCGCGAACAGCCGCTCTCGAAGATCGGGGATCGCCACTCCACGCGGTGACATAAGACCTCATCACTGATTGTCGGTTGCGAGTATGGGCGTACGCCCATACTCTTTGGGCACTTGCCCATTCTAGGCGCGGAGGCACCCGATGGATCACCTCGTCAACACCGATCAGGCCCAGGCGTGGAACGGCTACGAGGGCACTCACTGGGCCCGTCACCAGGACCGCTGGGACGCGGTCAACGACGGCTTCAACGCAACCCTCCTCGACGCCGCCTCCATCGGCGCCCGCGAACGGGTCTTGGACATCGGCTGCGGCGCCGGCCGCACCACGCGCCTGGCCGCCCGCCAGGCCGTCGAAGGCGGCGCCCTGGGCCTGGACCTGTCGGCCCCGATGCTGGAGCGCGCCCGCGCGAGCGCCGACCGGGAAGGGCTGGAGAACGTGACCTTCACCCAGGGCGACGCCCAGGTCCACGACTTCACCCCCGGAGCGTTCGACGTGGCCGTCAGCCGGTACGGGGTGATGTTCTTCGCCGACCCCGTGGCCGCCTTCACGAACATCGGGCGCGCGCTGCGCCCGGGCGGGCGCCTGGCCTTCATCTGCGCGGCGGAAGCCGAGGGCAACGAGTGGCTCCAGGCCCTCGCCTCGCTGCGCGGCATCCTGCCGATCGGGGAGTTCGGCGCCCCGGGAGCCCCGGGCATGTTCTCCTTCGCCGACCGCTACCGCCCCCTGCGGATCCTGTCGACCGCGGGCTTCGAGGCGGCCCGAGCGGTACGGGTCGAGGCGTACGGGGACTGGGGGCGCGACGCCGAAGAGGCGGCCGCGTTCCTGCTGGACTCCGGCCCCGGGCGCCACCTCCTCGACCAGGTCGGGCCCGAACAGCGGGAACGCGCCCACCGGACGCTCGCCGACGCGCTGCGCCCGTACGAGAGCGGCGGCGCCGTACGGCTGCGCAGCTCGTCCTGGCTGGTCACCGCGGGCCGGCCGCGCTGAGCGTCGCCGCCGCGGGCCCGATCCGGCCCCGAAGACGTGAAACCGAGAGCGGGGTGAGGAGCGTCCCCTCTTCCGGGGGTGGTGTTCGTGCCGGAGAGGGAACCGCGGACGCGGCGGTTCGTCGCGGCCCTGCCCGCCGTCGCCGCCGTGGCCGTGTACGGCTGGGCCCACTGGTGCTTCGCGGGTCCCTCGTCACCGCCGGTCGCGGTCGCGGTGGCGGGCGGAGCGCTGCTGCTCGTCGGCGCCTGCGTCGCGTACTTCGTATTGGTCGCCGGTAGCGGCGCCCTCTTCGGGGCTGTCTTGCTGGCCCTGGGACTGCTGCTGACCGTGGCGAGCGCGGATCAGGCGTCGGCGCGCACGGAAGTCGCCACCTGCGTCGTACGCGAGGTCCACGACACGCTTCAGGGCTCCTACGGCGAGGGCGGTCCGCCCCCGAAGACCGTGTACCGCCTCGTGCTGGCCTGCCCGGGCGGCTACCCCGCCGAGCTCAAGGACGACCGGCCCCTTGCCGCCGTGGGTGAGGAGGTCGAGGTCGCCTACGACCCCCGGCGCCGGGTGTCACCGGCGGTGGAGGGCGAGACCGCGCCATGGAAACCCGCCCTCTTCGCAGTCCTCCTCCTCGCCCTCAGCGCGGTGATGGCCCGCGGAAGGCGCCCACCGGATCGGTAGGGCGCGAAGAGGACGCCGCTGTCGGCGGCCCTCGCCTCGCCGGAGCGGGGCGGGGGCCAACGGGGTGAGGCCCCGTCGCGGCCGGGTGGCCAGGCCGCACCCCGTAAAAAGCGCCTACCCGTGCGATGCCCTGCCATGCCCTGGCCGTACGTGGTGCGGCTGTCGCCGGTCGGGTCGGTTGCGCCGAGCGCGGCTCCCGGCCGCTGCGACCACCCGTACGGGTGACGCCCGATGCGTGCCGGGGCCGGTGGGGCGTTACACCCATGCCGGCGGCCTGTCTCCCCGAGCTCACCATCAGCCGAAGGAGAGAAGTCCACGTGTTCCACGCAGCCGTGCGGCGGGTCGCGCGTCATTGCGCGGTCCTGGCCGCGGGGCGCCACCGCGGCGCTCGCCCTCGTCGCCACCCCCGTCCCCGCCTCGGCTTCGGCCCGGACCGGGGGACCGGTCCTCGACCGGGAGTTCGCCGACCCCGACATCGTGAAGGTGGGCGGCACCTACCACGCGTACGCCACCAACGGCGACGGCAAGTACGTGCAGCACGCCACCTCCGAGGACTTGACCCACTGGTCGACGGCCCACGCGGACGCCCTGCCCGCGGTCGGGGACTGGGCGGATCCCGACCGCAGGAAGGTATGGGCGCCGGAGGTCTTCGACAACGGCGACGGCTTCACCCCGCACTACACCGCCCGCGACCGGGCCGGCGGCAAGCAGTGCATCGGCGTCGCGCCCTCCTCCTCGCCCCAGGGGCCGTTCCGGCCGGCCGGTCAGGGGCCGCTGGTCTGCCCGCTCGCCCAGGGCGGTGCCATCGACGCCTCCAGCTACGAGGAGGACGGCCGGCGGTACCTGCTCTGGAAGAACGACGGCAACTGCTGCCGTCTGAGCACGGGGCTCCACCTCCAGCCCGTCTCCCGGGACGGCACCCGAATCACCGGCGACCCCGTCACTCTCATCGGTCAGGACCTCGACTGGGAAGCGGGGACCGTCGAGGCGCCCATGCTCGTCAAGCGCGACGGTCGCTACGTACTCCTCTACTCGGCCGGTTCCTACGACGGCGACCACTACAAGGTCGGCTACGCGGTGGCCGCCACCCTCACCGGCCCGTACACCAAGGCGCCCGTGCCCCTGATGACGACGGACTCCTTCGACGGCGCCGTCGAATTCAAGAACCAGGCGACCGGCCGCTGCCTGGACGAGCGCTCCGAAGCCCATCTGCGCACCTTCCCGTGCGGCAGCCACAGCCAGAAGCACGTACCAGACCTGGTCCTGACACCGCGCTGACCGGCCCGAGGGGGTGAAGCGGGCCGAGGCCACCACGGTCGTGGCCCGCTTCCGCACTGCCGTGACCGGCCCGCAGCCGGGGCGCCGAGGCAAGGGAAGGAGCCCGACGCCCGCACCTCACGCCCTATCGCCTGCCTCCACCGTTCACAGCCCAAGGAGCAGGGGCCATCATCACCCGTGCCAGGTGCTGATGGATCTGCTCCGCCTCGCGGCGAACCTGGCCGGGAACGTCACCACGCTCCCGTATGAGTTGGGCGTATATCGGCGCTTCACTGTCGGTGGTCACTTCTGGCTCCCCTTATCGTGCCCAGGCGCTTTCGGTTTGGCTGGATGAGTGTAGGCGGTGGGGGAAACCGCTCGCGGACGGCGGTGACAACAGACCACTCCGGAGCAGGAGTCGACACGCGAATACCGCTGCCGGCTCGGCCGCAGGGCAGGCGGCCGAGGGGACCGGTATCGCGGAGAGGACCCTCAATGCTTCCTGAAGTGCTCGATCAGACGTGAGTAGCTGTCGTTGGAATGTCCTTCCGCCATGGCCTTGTTGACGAGTTCGAGGGTGTAGGCCGGGAATCCGGCATCGATGCCGCGTGCCCGGCTCTCGTGGACCAGGTCCTCGACCGACGGCCGGTGGTGCTGGAGCGCCCCGTACTCGGTCGCGTACCCGCCCCGGTCGACCTCGCCCGCGATCCCCGGGAAGGACGCCGGCAGGGCGGAGAGCAAGGCGCCCGCGTCGTCCAGGAACCGCTCCACCCCGATGCCCTCGCTGGACAGCAGCGCGGCGGCGTGCAGGAAGCCGTTGAGCATGCCCCACATGGTGCCGTGCACGGCCATCCCGTACAGGGGCGGTAGGCCGGCGTCGTCGGCGATGAGGGCCCCCCTGCCGGCGAGCAGCCGGAGCGTGGGCCGGTAGCGGTCGTACACGGCGCGGGAGCCGCCGTAGAACACCACCGTCTCCGCGGCGCCGACGCCGGGGGCGATCGTCATGATCTGGCCGTGGAGGTACTCCGCCCCCTGCTGCTCGGCCCACTCGGCCAGAACTCTGGCCTCGGCGGACGTACCGTCCGTCAGGTTGACCACGGCGCGGCCGGCCAGCGCCTCACCCGAGGATTCCAACAGCTCGCGGGCCGTCGCGTTGCCCTTCACGCTGACGACCACCAGCGCACTGGCGGCGACGGCATCGCGCACGGTCGCAGCCCGCTCGGCGCCGTTGGCGACCAAGGCGTCGGCCTTTCCCGGGCTCCGGTTCCACACCGTGGTCGGATGGCCCCCGTTCAGGAAGGCGCTCGCGAGCGCGAAGCCCATCTCTCCCAGACCGATCACGGTGACGCCCGGCCGTCGTTCGTCGCGTCCTGACACATCAGTCATTGAAATCTCCCTCGTACGCGTGGTCATGGCCCCGTGGCCGCCTGGAATCCCACGCTAAAAGCTCAACCGCACTTCAGGTCAACACGTGTTCGATCGGCGGCAGCACCGTGCGGGGGTCGCCGCCCGCGAACCACACCCCGATCACGAACGCGGCGGCGGCCTCCACGTAGCCGGGTACCGGGCCAATCGCGTCTGCCGGGACCTCGAAGACGATCGGCCCGCGTGATCCAGGGCGCGGCAGACGGGTTCGATGTTCATCGCGGAGATGCTCGCCGGCGCCGCAGGGCTGTCCACCGCTTTACGCCTCGGCGGAGGGTGATCGTCCCGAACAGGCAGCCGCCACTGCGCAGGACGCGGCGCGGCCCCGCCGCCCGGAGCGGGGACAGCCCGGCGGGCGGCGGCTACCGCGCACAGCGGCGTCCCGTCCCCACACCGCTTGAGGCGCTCCGGGCCGGGCAGGCGCACCGTGTGACGGCGCACAGGCCGGTACGAGGAACCCGTACGAGGGGTGAACCGGACCCGACCACGCCCAGCAGCCGCCCGAACACGTCCGGAACCACCCGACTGAAGGAACCGAAGGAAGTGACCGAAGGTGCGCATCGCGTTCCTTACGGCGCCCGAGGGCGTCGAGGAGATCGAACTCACCGAACCCTGGAAGGCCGTACTCGCCGCGGGCTGGAACCCCCAGCTGGTCTCGACCGCCCCCGGCCGGGTCCGCGCGTTCAACCACTTCGACAAGGCGGGCAGCTACACCGTCGACCACGTCCTGGCCGGTGACACCGCGGACGCCTTCGACGCACTCGTGCTCCCGGGCGGCGTCGCCAACCCCGACGCCCTGAGGATGGACGAGCGGGCCGTCGGCTTCACCCGTGACTTCTTCACCGTCGGCAAACCCGTCGCGGCCATCTGCCACGCCCCCTGGACGCTCGTGGAAGCCGACGTCGTCCGCGGCCGGACCCTGACCTCGTGGCCCAGCCTCGCGACCGACATCCGCAATGCGGGCGGCACGTGGGTGGACGAGGAGGTCTGTGTCTGCCACGCCGGGAGCGCCGCCCTGATCACCAGCCGCAAGCCGGATGATCTGGACGCGTTCTGCCGGACCTTCGTCAAGGAGTTCGCCGACGGGCAGCAGGACGAGCCGCAGTGATGCCACGCCCGAGGAAGCCCGGGAAGGCAAGAACAGGGAGTTCCCATGACCAGCGCCTCGCGACAGCCCTCCGAAGAGGTGGCGGTCGCGGTCAGTGACTGCTCCGAGCAGGCCGGCCGTACCGTCCTGGACGTGCTGGAGCACGCCTTCCACGCCGATTCGCGGCCCGGCACCGGAGGCCGGGCCACGGTGTGGACCGCGACACTCGACGTGGCGAGGCCCCGCGAGCCGGCCGCTCCCGCGCATCTCGACGGCCGCGTGAGCGTCGGGCTCCAGGGCGGCTACCGCGCGGTCGACCAGGTGCTCGCCGCACTGGCCGAGGCCTTCACGATCGACATGGGCGGTACAGCGGCGGGAGACCAGGAGAAGGACGTCCAGCTCTGGGTCCGATCCGGCTGACCTGCGAGGTTTGTCGCGCGAAGCCCTGGGCAGCCGCACACCAAACCGACGAGGCCCCGAATGGAGGCCCCCATGTCAACAGGCACGCTCATTGCCATCATCGTCGCCGCGGCGCTCGTACTGATCGCGCTCGCCGTGGGCCTGTGGGCGCTGTCGCGCCGACGGCGCCTGCAGGACCGGTTCGGAGCCGAGTACACGCGCACGGTCGATGAGGAAGGCGGCCGGCTGGCCGCCGAGCGCGAGCTGCGCGCCCGCGAGGAGCGCCACGCCGAGCTCGACATCAAGGAGCTCCCGCCCGAGCGCCGCCGCCACTACGCGGACGAGTGGAGCAACGTCCAGGAGCGCTTCGTGGACCGTCCGGACGGGGCCGTCGCGCAGGCCGACGATCTGGTGGCGCGCCTGATGAGGGAGCGCGGCTATCCGACCGACGGCTACGAGGACCAACTGCGGGACCTGTCGGTGGAACACGGCAGCACCCTCAAGCACTACCGCGCCGCGCACGACGTGAAGGTGCGCAGCGGTGAGGACAAGGCGACCACGGAGGAGCTCCGCGGGGCGATGGTGCACTACCGCGCCCTGTTCGACGAGCTGCTCAGCGAGCAAGGAGGCCGATGACATGCAGGACCATGGCGACCCCGATGCCCTCCCCGGTGAGGGTGGTCTGACCACGGAGGACCTCGCCCGCCCGGATACGACGGAGCAGAGCGCGGTCTACCCGGGAGAGGCCACGACAGGGCCGGACGAGGAGCGCGACACGGGGGCGGACGAGGAAACGATCGCCGGGGACCAGACCGGGGACCAGACCGGAGACCAAGCCGGGGAGGAGGCCCGCTCCGAGCCCGACGGCGAGGAGGAGCCGCTTCTCGACAGCAAGGAGGCGCAGGAGTACCGCGCGACGTGGAGTGACATCCAGGGCCGGTTCGTCGACGATCCGCAGGACGCGGTCAAGTCCGCGGACATGCTGGTCGCCGAGGTGATGCAGACCCTCGCGCGGACATTCTCGGACCGGAAGAAGGGGCTGGAGGGCCAGTGGGACCGCGGCGACGAGGTCGCCACGGAGGATCTGCGGCTGGCGTTGCAGCACTACCGCTCGTTCTTCAACCGTCTCCTCAAGACCTGACGGGGGAGTGCCCGACCGGCTCTCAGGGGCGCAGCGCCCCCCGTACGGACAAGCCGTGGTGGCGGCGGAGCCGGTGGACCTCCCAGCAGGACAGGGCCGTCACGGTGACGGGCGCGCCCAGGATGAAGACGAGGCGAGCGGCGGGCGGAACCTGGGCGTAGGCGCCGGTGATCAGGTCCAGTGCCGCCATCTCCCACACCAGCGTGGTGGCGAGCAGCGGCGCCACCAGCTCGTGGATGTCAGCGGTGCGGAAGACGTGGACGAGCGACAGTCCGATGCCGTAGAGGGCGAATCCGAGCGACCACAGACACATCACGCCCAGGACGATCTTTCCCGGGAGGCCGACGGCGTCACGCAGTCCCTGAGCGTCCGGCGCCATGGCGAGAGGGAAGGTCGCCATGGAAGCCATCAGAGCCACCACCGCTCCGAGTGAGCGCAGGGCCCGCAGCAGGTAGACACGGCGCATCCCGCCACGGGTGAGGGCCACGAACGCGCCGACCACGACGGGGAAGGTGCAGGCCAGTACGAGAACGCTGACCCAGCTCTGGTTGAAGCGGTCGTTGGCGACCGCCTCGACGTCCTGCGCGCTGCTGATGGCCGAGTACGTGAGCGTCAGCGAGAGCCACGCGGCGAGGCCCGCCACCGTCCGCCACACCTGGAGCCCCCGCACCGTGGGGTCCTGGACGATGCCGGGGCGTGAGGGGCGAAAGACGCGCTGGGCGGCGTACAGGGGGTTGAACACCATCCGGACGAGCTTCTGGCGCCGCGTCAGCCCCCGCGGAGCGGGCGGCGGCGGCACGGGCGGGTAGGGATACGGGTACGGATACCCCGACGGTGGGGCAGGCGGATACGGGTACCCCTGCGGTGGCACGGGCGGGACACCCGGAGGTGGTGTGTGGCCGGGCCATGGCGCGGGGCCGCTGCCGCCACCCGGCGGCCCCGGGTATCCGCCGCCCCCACCGTTGTACGTACTCACGCGTTCTACCCCCGTCGCAGCTCCAGTCGAGCCCTGGCATGCTACCCGCGCCCTCGACGGCCAAGCCGCCACCCGACCCGCTTACGCGCTCTCCTCGCCGGCGGCCGTACGCGAGGCGAGTTCGGCCCCGGTCCGGTACAGCTCGATCAGCAGGGGCCGCAGCGCCCAGCCGGTCGGGGTGAGGCGGTAGCGCGTGCGGGCGGGGAAGCCGGAGAGCCGCTCCCGGGCGGCGAGGCCGCGGTCTTCGAGCGTGCGCAGCCGCTCGGTCAGCACCTTGGGGCTGATCTCCGGCAGCCGGGCGGCGAGGTCCCCGAAGGAGAACGGCCCGTGCATCAGCTCGCGCAGCACCAGCGTCGTCCACCGGCCGGACACCGCCGCGAGCGCGAGCTCGACCGGGCAGTGCGGTTCCGGACGCCGGGTCCTGCCGTCGGCGTCCGGCACCAACTCGGCGTCCCAGCCACCCCCGTCCACGTGACTTTCCGTTTGGTGAGCCACTGCGCGGTCGGCTTCGCTGCCGCCATGAACATCGAACGCGATCACGCACCTCATGTTTCCCTGACCACTGACCCCGGGCAACACCCCGCCGTGTTCGCCGCGGCCTTCAACAGCGGCGATCCGGCGGCCGTCCGGCAGGTGTACGAGGCGGAAGCCGTCTTCGTCCCCAGGCCGGGAGCGCCCGTGACGGGGGCCTCGCTGGCTTCGGCCACGGAGGATTTCCTCGCACTGGGCCTGCCGATCGAGGTGCGTCCCCGACACACGTACACTACGGGCGATCTCGCCCTGCTGATCGTCGACTGGACCATCGACGGTACCGGGCCCGACGGAGTGCCCGTGCACTTGCGGGGAACCGCCACCGATGTGGCCCGACGCGGAGCGGACGGACTGTGGCGCTATGCCATCGACAACCCGTTCGGAGCGGCCTCCGGCTGACGCCCCGGTAGGGCACCGTGCTCAACCGGCTTCGAACACGCTGCCCGCACATCCCGCCGCCCGGTGAGCCTGAACCGGCAAGCGCCGGTCGTCCGGGTCGCGGGGTGATACTCCTGTTACACCGGCCGAGTTGTGGCTGCGCCTCCACGGAGCGGAGCCCCGGCCGGGAAGGTACCGAGTAGGGAGCGTCGGGGTATGCCGTCCATGAACACCTCTTCCACCGACGAGGCATGCCCCGACGAGGTCCCCCCGGCCGCCGGCGAGCGGGGAGCCGCCGCCTGATGGTGCTCTACATCGACATCGCCTGGCTGCTCGACATTCAGGAACAGGCCGTCCCCGAAGACGTCACCGTGGCCGACTACTCGGCCCTCGTCGCCGCGGTATCCCGCCACAAGACCCGCATCCCCCGCCCGGCCGCCGCCGAGCCGGACGCGGCCTGGCGGGCGGCGTCCCTGATGCACACCCTCGTACGGCTGGAACCCCTCCCGTACCGCAACTCCCTGTACGCCTGCCAGGTCGCCGTCGCCTACATGCATGCCTCCGGCGAAGGCATCGACCCCCCGTACGGCGCCCTGGTGGAACTGGTCCGCGACATCCGGGCCCGCGGGGCGGGGGTCTACCAAGCGGCCGACCGGATCCGTACCTGGCGTATCTGAACGTCGCGGCGACGTTCCGGCCCCTGCCGAAGGGGTCACGTCCGACGGATCGCCGCCGCTGCCCATCGAGCGAAGCCCGCCATGTTGCGCGGGCAGCGCCAGCGGGACTCCGGCTCGGGGGCGTCGCCCTTCCCGTCGAGGTCCTCCCACTCGTATTCCGAGTTCCCGGCCAGCAGCGACAGAAGCACCTCGAAGGAGCCCAACTGCCCCTCGAGGTCACCGTCGTCGCACGGATGGACCTCGTGACCGCAGGCACGGTTCGTGGCGGCCGGATCCTCAGCGGCGTCCAGCAGCGCTGCCGCGGCCGCGTTCGCCACGCTGGGATCGGCCTCCCACACCGCATGGCCGTACATCAACACGAGCCCCATCGTGAAGAACGCCGTCACATCCGGATCCTGGGGCACGGCAGCCCGCGCCACGCGGAACTGCTCCACACAGGCCAGCAAGGTCTCGTCCGGCTCCCCCAGGAAGTACCCCTGCCAGATCGACTCCCAGTCGCCGGCCAGCTCTTCCGCATCCGCAATCATGATCAGTACGACGCCGGGCCCACGGTGCCGGTTCCCGCGTCGCTCATGCGGTGACGCCCTACACGTCTTCCCAGGCCATCGAGCTCATCCTCCAGCCGGCAGGCGTTCGGACGAACTGGGTGGTCTTGCGTCCGGAGCCCTCGAACCACTCGCCGGCGAGGAAACCGGACTTGCGGTACTCGCTGAACCGGTGCGCGATCGAGCCGAGGATTTCGGTCCGCTCGGCGACTTCCCATTCGGAGAACTCCGTCAGCGTCCCGTCCGTGAGCATCCTCTGCCGGGGCTCCACGAACGCGTCGAGGTCGTAGACGACGGGCTCGTCCCCGACGTTCTTGATGATCATTCCTTGCGGAATGAACACCTCACGGACAACGTCGACGTGCGGCCGGCTGCCGCCGGTATTGGTGAACGCACCGAGGAAGGTGCGCATCAGCTGGTCGAGTTCGGCCTGGACGTCGGACACGGGTATCCCTCCCACGGTGAACGCCTCGCGCCTGATCGTCGCCCACTGCCGGCGTGTCGGCAAGCTCCAGTCCCGTGCGAAGTTCTCTCAGGTCGCCGGGTGTAGGTGCCCGGCCGGCGGGGGAGGAAGGTGGTCGGGCGCCTGTGAATGAGCGCCGGGGTGGTCCGAGCCCGGGTCACCCGCTGTCTTGGACAGAAGGATGAGTATGGCCAGCGGCACCGTGAAGTGGTTCAACTCCGAAAAGGGCTTCGGCTTCATCGCCCAGGAAGGAGGCGGACCGGACGTCTTCGCCCACTACTCCAACATTTCCGGCAACGGATACCGCGAGCTGACGGAGGGCGAGGCCGTGACGTTCGACGTCACGCAGGGCCAGAAGGGCCCCCAGGCGGAGAACATCGTCCGCGCCTGACCGTCCCGGCCCTGGCCCCGGCCCGCTCCCTTTCCGACCGCGCCCTGGACTCCCTCGGAGTCGTGCGGGGCACGGCCGGCAGGGCGCGGGCGGGGCCGAGGGACGGGCGGGTCAGTTGACGCCCAGGGCCACCACGCAGGCGTCGTCCTCGTGGTCCTCCAGCGTGTACGCGTCCATGATGCGGTCGAGGGTCTTCTGCGGGCTGAGCCCGCCGCAGGTCAGCAGCACTTCGCGCAGGACGTCTATACCGTGGGTGATGTCCTCGCCGCGCCGCTCGACCATGCCGTCCGTGTAGAGCAGCAGGAGATCTCCGGGGTGAAGGGCCACGGTCGCGGTCTCGTACTCGTGCCCGGGCAGCAGCCCGAAGAGCGGGCCCCGGTGCGCCGTGTCCAGCGCCGAGGCCACGCCGTCACGCAGCAGCAACGGCGCGGGGTGGCCGGCGCACGCCCAGCGCAATCGCCGCCCGGTGTCGATGTGCCCGATGACGCCGGTCGCCGTCTCGGCGGCCGGGTCGGCGCACAGCAGCTCGTTGAGCCAGGTGGTCAGTTGGCCCGCATGGGTGCCCGGTGCGTGCGCCAGACCCGCCAGGGCGTGCCGCTGCTGCGCCATCCGGGCGACCGCACTCAGTCCGTGGCCGCAAGCGTCGCCTATCGCGAGCAGGATCCGGCCGTCCGGCAGCAGCCGGCATTTGTACCAGTCACCGCCCACCGCCGCGTCCGTTTCAGCCGGCAGATACGCGGCCGCCACGGACAGGCCCGCCTGGGCGAGTTCGGCGGAGTGCGTCGGCAGCAGCGCCTCCCGCAGGGCGGAGGCCACCCGCCGTTCGGCGGCCGCCTCCTCACGCAGCGACTCCGTCTGCCTGCGCGTCGCGGCGAGCCGTTGCCGACTGTGCACCTGGGCCGTCAGATCGCGCGCGATGAGGTGGACCGACCACGGAAGCCCGTCGGTCGCGATCACGGGATGTCCCACCAGGTGAAGGGTGCGCACCTCACCGAGCACACTGAAGCGGATCTCGGCTCCGGGCGGCTCCTCCCCGTCGACCAGCGCCAGCAGGAACTTCGCGAAGCGCGGTACGTCCTCCGCGAGGACGGTGTCGCTCAGTTCGGCGAGTGACAGAGGCCGGCCCGCGTCGCTGCGGAAGATCGACGACAGCCCCTCCGACCACGTGACCTCGCCGGACAGCAGGTCCCAGGTGCCCCACCCCATGGAAGCGATGTACTGCGCGTCGAGGGAGAGCAGTTCCGTGCGGTTGCGGGCGGCCCGCCACGTCGCCAGCACCTTGCCGCCGCAGGCCGCGGCGTCGTACAAGAGCTTCGTACGGTGCAGGCCGTCGCTGCGCCGCTCCGTGTAGTCCAGGGCGTACGCCCTGAGGGCTCGGCCGGTGCTCAGTACGGAGTCCAGGGCCCTGACGAGCCCGCCGGACGCGGCGCCCGGCTGCACGTCGAGCAGCCGCCGGCCGATCTGGCGGTCAGGCGCCTCCAGCCACTCGGCCGAGCGGATGTGGTTGCCGGCCTCGACCGTGAAGTCGACGGTCCGGCCGGCCTCGTCGCGTACGGGTGTGAGCAGCGCGGCCGACAGCGGTATGGCGGGCAGGGTCGCACAGACGCACGCCCACGGGTCGTACCCGTCGCCGTCGCCCTCGTCACGGCAGCCGTGCCCGGCTCTCCCACCACCGCACGCACACGTCTCCCTCTCGTCGTCCGCCGCCTGAACGCCGACCCGCGCACGAGCCTCCTCGAGCCGTACTCCCGCGTCGTGGCTGGCTGCCTCCCGCAGGGCTTTCACCTGGCGGGCGAGGACCTGCTTGAGCGTGTGGGCGTCCTGGGGGATAAAGGGGCTCATGTGTCATCACCGGCCGGAAGCGGGCACCGACTGTGCCACCGCGGCTACGGGGCGAGCACGCCCGTGCGCAGCCCGGTCAGGAGTGGTGGGGATGGTGCGACTGTGCACAGTGCCTTCCTTCCGTCGGTTTCACGGCTGCACGAACGCCCACCTGCCCGCTTGGCCCGCGGCCCACGCGCACCAGGTGGCCGCAGAGGCCGTCCGGCCTGCGCCGGAAGGACTTACGGCCTGCCGGACACGCCCTGCCGCCCTCGCCCGCGTTCCGGCTCACCCGCCCGGAACGCCGGCTGGACGTACTGCGCCTTACCGGTATCCCCACCCTCGAAACCGAGCCGACCGCGAAAGCCCCGGCGCGGGATCAGTGGGCGGGTCGGCGGGCCTGGACCGGGCGCGTCGGCGATTGCCGGCCCCCCGAGGCCAGCATCCGCACCTCGCCCTGATCGCTGATCTCGGCACGGATGATGCCGGTCTCGTCGGCGTAGACGGGATGGCCGCCGGGGCCCGTCTGCGGGGTGCGCGAGACGATGACGGTGTCCTCTGCCGCCCCGGACTCACCAAGATCGAACACCAGCTCGTATCGATCCCCGCGGTCATCGGTCACCGTGTACCTCCAGATCCGGTCGCCGCGAGGGCGCGCGGCACGCGAAGGGTGTCTGCGTATCAACCTGGGCCATGGGCCGCGATGAGACGCCGCACCACGCGGAATCGGGGTCCGACCGGGTGATGACCGCCGGGACCCAGGGCCGTGTGACGGCCCCGTTCTCGCCGAGGCGTGCGCAGATCCACGCAGGACGGCAGATCCGGTTGGTTCGGCAGCGCCGAGACGCGGCCGCCCGCGAGCGGTCTGTTCAGCCAGGGCGTGTACGCCCTGCTGACCCTGTCCCT